>NZ_MWZE01000130.1 GCF_002259525.1 Rickettsia endosymbiont of Culicoides newsteadi
CATTTCACTTTCTAGGGCAAGTTGTGTAAAATCTTTAACTAATGATGTTAGCAGTCCACCTGCACCAAGTAGCGGTTTACCTTGGTATAGTCCTTGAATGATTTCTATACATTTATCTTGATTAAGTATTTGCGATACTTGGTCTAGTTGAATTGGTTTCATTGGTTTGCTCATGTCAAATTTCCTATTATTTTATGCGAAGAACATGTGGATAAGTTGATAGTAACTTATCCACATTCTTCGCTATTTACAACATCAATAATCTTTATTTTATATATTTAAAAGATTATTTTTTCAACTTGACACAGTTTGACGAACACTCCCATAAACCTTCCATAAATTGCAATTTCGACTTTCCTCTAAATTATAACCTTATCCCGAATTGACGTAAATAGGCTATTAACTCATCTCTTGTAACTTTTTGGTAACCTATTTTTTTGCCATTTTGATCGACTTGCACCAAGTGCATACTATTTTTTGCTAAATCTATTCCTATTATAGTATTTTTTATGCTATTATTTATCATGGTATGGACCTATTAATTAAATTATTATTTAATTTGGAGCAGCTGAAAACTATTTTTCAGCTGACTCCGTACAAGTAAAGCATATTTCGCTTCACTCGTCCATACCATCATTCCCGCGTAGGCGGGAATCTTTAAACCCCTACCTACGAAGGGGTGACACAAAAATGGATTGCCGCGTCGCCGCTTTTAGCGGCTCCTCACAATGACGCCAAGCTATTTTCTATATAACTTTTAAATGCCATGCGTAAGGTAAGTTAAATATACTTGACTTACAAGTGATAATAAATTACTTTAGCACAGATTATATGGCGGATATAGCTCAGTTGGTTAGAGCATCAGATTGTGGATCTGAGGGTCGCGGGTTCAAGTCCCGTTATTCGCCCCACCTTCTCGAGGTTCTACAACTTCACTCAAACATTTTTATTTTGGTTTTATTTTGGTTTCTCTCCAAAGGTCCCAAAATTTAGCCTACAAAATAGTCTATTTTTAACCATATTACAACAAACTGAAGTGCCATTAGGAATTTAAAACCACCTTACGCATGACATTTAAAAGTCATATAGAAAATAGCTTGGCGTCGCGAGAAGCTACTTTAGTAGCGACAAAGCAATCTAATAAATGTCGATTGCCACGACCACGTAGTGGTCTCGCAATGACATCTTGCACTTTCCTGGAATTTTTAAATTGCCATGTGGTTTATGCGTAAGATGAGTTATTAGACCTCTTGCATAACCTAAAGATAATTGAGGAATTTTTAGGAAAAACGAAATCGAGTACCGCAGCGTACTAAGATGTACGTGAGGAACGGAGACGAGTTTTGACAACAAAATTACCAATTAGATTAGGTTATGCAAGAGGTCTATTAAAGTTTTTCTGTCTCAACTCCCCTAGGAAGCTGTCGGATGTGATATTGTTCCCTCCCTCAAATTTATTATTCCAATTTTTTACATTATTTTCTCTTAATATCCTTAGTCAAACCATAAAATATTATATACTAATAATCATGGGCTATATTGGAAGTCAACAAATATAGTCAATTCAGGAGAATTTGGACTGCGACGAGTAACGACGTCACCAGCTTCTCATCAATTGACTATACTTTAACTAATTTAACCAGAGGAATAGTAATATGAGCAATAACAATATTAATAATACTTATTTACGTACAAATTTTGAAATCCCACCTGATCCTCAAGTAGAACCTGAGGCAGGGAAATGTAATAATTATAACTTGAGAAAGAATAATGGTACTGCTGGATGGATAGTAATGCATTATACGGAGTGTAATTTTGCTGAAACTATCGCATTATTTACCAGGAATACATCAAATGTTTCATCTCATTATGTAATAAATACTGATGGTACCATTTATCGACTTGTACCAGATCAGTATAGGGCTTGGCATGCTGGTAGAGGAAAATTAGAAGCAGATAGTGACCTTGACCCAGCTGATCCAACATTTATGAATTCAAAATTTTGTGGGGTTCATGGATCAGATGATGAAACAAATAATTTAAAAGAAAATAGTACTCTTAATCCCCATATTGCGACTTCAATACTTGATAATGATATGAACAGCTGGTCTATTGGTATTGAACACATTGCTTCTGGTAAGGAACCTTTTACTGATCAGCAAATAGATGCCAGTATTGAGTTAGTTAAAACATTAGTATCCAAATATGAAATAAATCCAAAATTAATAATAGGTCATAGTGATTGGGCTCCAGGTAGAAAAATAGATCCTGGTATATATTTCCCTTGGGAGAGCTTTGCTAAAGCATCTCTTGGACTTTATTCTTTTGTCTCAAGAAAAGAGAACCCTAAAGTTATAATATCTTATAATGATAAAACAAAGCAAGATAGGAATAAGATTGAAGAAGTACAGAAATTACTTGAGAAATTTGGTTATCCAATTATAAAAGCAGATAACTCAAATCTAGGTCTATTAGATGAAGGCACCATATCAGCTATGTTGGCTTTTAATATACATTATACGGGAGATATTTTAAATAATATTGCTCTCAGAGAACAATGGGATATATTATGGAACAATTCTAGTAATAAGGATGCCAGAGGGATATTAGCTACTTGGAGTGAAAATAGTGAGAATGTATTAAATGATCTGCTATAGCTAACCCAACTAAGTTTCTCGACTTCAGTGTTGTTGTGGCAAAGAGTGGCTGAGAGATCAGGGAATGATAAAATTTCCAGGCACAACAAATTATTTATTCGAATTTAAAATGTTATTGACAGATTGATAGAAAGCAATTGCTGGAATATCATGATCAAGGTATTATAGGTACTAGTTTAGCTAAACAATAGCTTAATAAGTAAGTAGAAAAATGACAAAAAAGTTAAAGCATGATTCATTAGTCAAAACAATAATGGCTGATCCTGTGGCAGCTCAAGAGTTTTTG
>NZ_MWZE01000131.1 GCF_002259525.1 Rickettsia endosymbiont of Culicoides newsteadi
ATTTCCTGTGACCAATAATTAGCTCCTCCACATGCCTCCATAGCTACCAATGAACTTTTATCGAGATTGCTTAAATAGGCTATTAACTCATCTCTTGTAACTTTTTGGTAACCTATTTTTTTGCCATTTTGATCGACTTGCACCAAGTGCATACTATTTTTTGCTAAATCTATTCCTATTATAGTATTTTTTATGCTATTATTTATCATGGTATGGACCTATTAATTAAATTATTATTTAATTTGGAGCAGCTGAAAACTATTTTTCAGCTGACTCCGTACAAGTAAAGCATATTTCGCTTCACTCGTCCATACCATCATTCCCGCGTAGGCGGGAATCTAGACCCCTGCTTACGCAGGGGTGACAGTACTATGATTGTGAACTAACTCCTCGCAATGACATCTTAAACTTTTAAGCTATTTCCCTTATGATTTTTAAATTGCCCTGAAATCAGCTCGTTTGTTTTTTTGTTTGACAATTTGCTATAAATGTGTATTATGCGATAACTTTCATGGAACTTAGGTTTTAAATAATAACTATAGGTTGTGGTGTCTGGTTTACTCAATAACGCATAACAAATCACATTAATTCGGTAACTATATGAATGAACTTACAAAAAATGATCCAAATTTTCAATTAATTGAAGACATAAGAACAACTATTTATAAAATTGGTAAAAGAGAAGGGTCAATTGAAGAACTGAAGCCGCTGTTACAAAAGGATACTACAGGAGCCTCTTATAAGTGTTTCTTTGGTACGGAGGATCAGGACACTTCTTGGGATAATCCTAAGGGGAATAATCTACTTTTATTAACAATAGCTGCGGCAAGCTCTGTAGAAGAAGGTAATAAAGAGATTGCAAGGCAGTTGACTGGTATTATATTAAATGACGCTCAAGACAAATTACAAAAAGAAGAGTTTGATAAATTTATTAATTTTCGTTATGATAATGGTACTCCGGAAGCTTATAATAACTACAGCATAGATTATGATAACACTCCCTTAACTTTAGCCATTAAAGTGGGGCTTCTCTCTGTCGCTAGTGAATTAGTAAAATTGCAGGCTGAAGTTAACGTTTCTTGTGGTTATGCTAATTTTTCACCTCTACATTTAGCGGTTTTACATTATGCAGTAAACCCGACTGATTCTTCAAATGAAAAGTTAATTGAAGAGTTAGTAAATAATGGGGCAGATATTACTGCTAAAGATAAATATGGGCATACTGCAAAGGACTTGCTTGAATATGAAGGCTTGGGAATAGAAGATTTACATTTATTCACTATTAACAACCAATATCTTAAAAAAGAGCTCAACCCAGAAGTTGGGCAAAAATATTCTTTTAAGGAGTTAGCAAAAAATAAACTTGTAGTAGAGTTTTTTGCAGATAAAAAATTTGATAAATTTAAAGCTAATTGGACTAATACAAATTTATTCAAGCAATTCTTAAACGAAAAGCGAGAAGAAAACGGTAATAAATATATTATTGCTAGAAATGGTATTGATGAAAATGCTTCAGAAGATTCTTTTGCTGCTGCAGTGTTATACGTCCTTGGTTTTGATACTGATCCTATTATAAGAAAATTAGTTAATAATTTCTCCAATGTTCTTTATGTGGTATACGATCTTAATGATGCGATTAATGGTGTTTTAGATAATCTTCCGCATCGTTCATTTGTTGATCTTTCTAATAATTCTGATAGTCTAGAGATAAACGAATTGGCTAAGTTGTTGGGTGACGTACCTGAACACCAGATATGCTTATTATCAAGGTAATCTTTTTTCAAATTTGCGGGGTATATGAATCGTTTAATATTATTAATTTTGTTTAGTATTTCTTTTTGTTTAATTGGACAAAGAGTTCTGGCTGCTGAAATAAGAATAGGGGTGCTAAAGCAGGACGTAAATTTTCGCTATGAAAAAGGCATTGCCATTAATCTCGAGTATTTATTTAGTGAAAAATACAAATTTTGGGGTGGTTATCCTCATATAGGAGCGGATATTAGCACTGGTAGATATACAAGTAGTTTTTATAGTGGGCTTACTTGGCATTTTGATATGACAGAATTTATATTTTGTGAGCTAAGCCTTGGGGGGGCGTTTCATAATGGGGAATTGAAAAAATCACCAAAACAACGAGCCTTTAAAAAACGTCCATTAGGATCAAGGCTGTTATTTAGAGAAAGTCTTAGTTTAGGGGTAAAGCTTAATGAAATACATGCAATTTCACTAATTCTTGACCATATTTCTAATGCTGATATTGTAGGGTCTAATGCAGGGTTGACTAATTTAGGCATACGATATGACTATAAATTTTAAGCAAGGCAATCCAAAATAATCATTTTCTTGGATTGTTTTGTTGCTAAAGTGAATTAACTTGAATTGGCACGTTATAAATCCGATTTAGCATCAGCGTCATTGCGAGGAGCCACTTTAGTGGCGACGAAGCAATCTAAAAAAACGATTAAAATGGATTGGGCTATGCTTCCTCGCAATGACAGCATGATGGGTGCTTATTCGGCGTTAATTCACTATACAAGTATCCTCACAATGATGTTAGCTCTAAAATATAATGGAGTGGAAAAATGAAAGATATTACTACTGATTATTCAGAGTTAAAGGTAGAGAGTATAAGGGATCATTTGGTTGAGCGTGTTGAATCACTATAATGGTCTCCATATTTTGGACACAAAAATAGAAGAAATGAGATAGAATTCTTTAGCAAAAAAGGAGAGCTAGAGATGAAAAAACAAGTAAGGCAATATAGTGCTGAGGAGAAATCAAAAATTGTCATAGAGACAATCAA
>NZ_MWZE01000132.1 GCF_002259525.1 Rickettsia endosymbiont of Culicoides newsteadi
GTACTGCTTCCCTGTATCTTTTTCATTTCATTTTGCGTTTTAGTTAAATCTTGCTTTGCTGTTTTTACTCCTGATGAAGATGGATTAACTAACTTTTTCTGGGAAGCAGTGGTACGTACATTATTAATGTTGTATGTACCATTATTTACTTCTTCTGTTTTTTTGAATTGTTTATAAGAAGTTGTTGTAGGCTCCTCTAGCTTATTATTTGTCGCTATTACTTTTGCTCTGTATTGTTTCTCAGCTTTATCAATATCTATTTCAACATCGTCTATCTTTTTAGTTATTTCATTCTTTTTTGTTGTATATTGTCTCTCAGCTTTATCAATATCCTGTTCAAAATCCTCCTTCTTCTTAATTAGCTCTTCCTTTTTTGTTTCAAATTGTCTCTCAGCTTTATCAATATCATGTTCAGCGTCGTCTCTCTTCTTAATTAGTTCATCCTTCTTTGTTTTGTATTGTCTCTCAGCTTTATCAATATCCTGTTCAGCCTCGTCTCTCTTCTTAATTAGCTCTTCCTTTTTTGTTTCAAATTGTTTCTCAGCTGTCTCAATATTCACTTTAGCAGTATCTATCTTCTTAATTAGCTCTTCCTTTTTTGTTTTGATGCTTCTCTTAGCTGTATCAAGCTCCTTTTCAGCGTCATCTTTCTTCTTAATTAGCTCCTCCTTTTTTATTTTGAGTGATCCCTTAGCTGTATCAAGCTCCTTTTCAGCGTCATCTTTCTTCTTAATTAGCTCCTCCTTTTTTATTTTGAGTGATCCCTTAGCTGTATCAAGCTCCTTTTCAGCGTCATCTTTCTTCTTAATTAGCTCCTCCTTTTTTATTTTGAGTGATCCCTTAGCTGTATCAAGCTCCTTTTCAGCGTCATCTTTCTTCTTAATTAGCTCCTCCTTTTTTATTTTGAGTGATCCCTTAGCTGTATCAAGCTCCTTTTCAGCGTCATCTTTCTTCTTAATTAGCTCCTCCTTTTTTATTTTGAGTGATCCCTTAGCTGTAGCAATATCTTTTTCAGCATTTTCTTTCTTCTTAATTAGCTCCTCCTTTTTTATTTTGAGTGATACCCTAGCTGTAGCAATATCTTTTTCAGCAGTTTCTTTCTTCTTAATTAGCTCCTCCTTTTTTGTTTTAAATAGTCTAGTAAACTCTTCAAGCTCCTTCGTATCTGATTGCTTATTTATACGTTCCACCTCTAATTTGAATTGTCTCTCAGCTTTATCAATATCCTTTTCAGCCTCCTCCTTCTTCTTAATTAGCTCTTCCTTTTTTGTTTCAAATTGTCTCTCAACTTTATCAATATCCTTTTCAGCGTCGTCTCTCTTCTTAATTAGTTCCTCCTTTTTTGTTTTAAATTGTCTCTCAGCTTCATCAATATCCTGTCCAACGTCGTCTACCTTCTTAATTAGTTCCTCCTTTTTTGTTTTGGATTGTCTTACAGCTGTATCAAGTTGCTTTTTAACATTATCTATTTTATCAATTAACTCCTCTTTTTTTGTTTTAGATTGTCTTTTAGCTGTAATAAGCTCTTTTTCAGCATCATTTTTCTTCTTAAGTAGCTCTTCTTTTTTTACTTTGAATTGTCTCTTAACTGTATCAAACTCCTTTTCAGCCTCATCTTTCTTCTTAATTGGCTCCTCCTTTTTTGTTTTTAGGCCTCTCTTAGCTGTAGTAAGATCTTTTTCAGCCTCACCTTTCTTCTTAATTAGCTCTTCCTTTTTTGTTTTTAGGCCTCTCTTAGCTGTAGCGAGTTCCTTTTCAACCTCATCTTTCTTCTTAATTAACTCCTCTTTTTTTGTTTTGAAACCTCTCTTAGTTGTAGCGATCTCCTTTTCAGCCTTCTCCTTCTTCTTAATTAGATCATCCTTTTTTTCTTTTAGGATTCTCTTAGCTGTAGCAAGCAATTTCTCTTTTTTTACCAACTCTTCCGTATCACTCTTACGCTTATTCTCATTCTCTTCTTTCTGTTTAGTTATTTGATCACGCAATGTTTCTTTTGCTTGTCCAGTCGTCAGTGCATACTTATCCTCAAGGTATTTTATCTGCTTATTTCTTTTCTCCTCTTCTTTTTCAAACTCTTTCTGAGCTTGCAGATATTCCTCATCAAGATAGTCCATCTGCTTGCCTATTTCCTCTTCTTTTTTTGCTAAGGTTTTCATACTTTTAGCATATTCATCATCAAGATATTCTTCTTTCAAGTCTTGTTTATTCTTCTTTATCTCAGCCTGTGCATCTGCTGCAGCTTTAACCGCTTCATCTTTATCCTTAGTCAAAGCTGCTGTCTGTGCTTTTAAGTCTTCATTAGCCTTAACCGCTTCATCTTTCTCTTGCTCCGCTTTAGCCAAAGTTGCTGCTTGTTGCTGTTCTTTCTCAACCGCTGCAGCCAAAGCTGCTGCAAAACCTTCCATCTTTTTAATCGCTTCAGCTTTCTCTTTAGTCAAAGCTGCTGCTTGTTGATCCAACTCTTCTTTCTGTTGCCGTGTTGTCTCATTAGCCGCTGCTAAGTTCTTCTCCGCCTGCGCCTTTTCTTGAACCGCTGCAGCCAACTCTGCTGCAACACCTTCCATCTTTTTAACCGCTTCATCTTTCTCTTGCTCCGCTGCAGCCAGCTTAGCCTGATTTTCATCATGAGCTTTTTGCAAATTATC
>NZ_MWZE01000133.1 GCF_002259525.1 Rickettsia endosymbiont of Culicoides newsteadi
TACCATTTCTTCTTACTATTGCAACTTCTTTATTCTACTCTGATAACTTAACATAAAATTTTGTCAACAGAACCTAGGATTAGTTTACCAAACATATATTCCTCAAATTTAATCATCAAATGAGCCATAGCTTCGTGCCAATTTTGGATAGGCATAGTCCATTTTTTGGTCATATGAGTCAATCATATTGAGTATATTATCGGTACTAAACACCACCTGTATCTCTTGATTTTTTACTAAGTCAGTAACTTCAATTAGTTGGGCTCCTATAAGTTTAGCTTGAATACGCTTATTACTAAGCTGAGGATCATTCTTTGTTACAGCGATTATCGATGGGCAAATATTTTGTACTAATTGATTATAGTCATCAAAACCTTTAAGTAGAGGTAACATAATTACTTTATCAACAAAGCTTAAACTACTTAAGATCTCGGCACGCTGCAATTGACTATGGATGGCTCTACGTTTTTTATAATTCGTAATAGTTTCATCTGGTTCCAAAGCTATAATTAAATGTTTTCCTTGAGCTTTGGCTTTACGTAAAAATTGTATATGACCATAATGCAATAAATCAAAACATCCCCCGACTAAAACTAGTTGCTCTTTTTCTAAATATTTACACAATGATGTATTATTATAACAGATTATTTTTGAGTAATTATCTTCTACCATATTCCAATTCTCCAAATCATAATATATATATGAGATATGAGATTAGAGTACAATAAATATCTCTATTTTTCGATTTTTTGTTTGACATTAAAAAGCTATTACACTTTACTGATAGTGTTTGGCAAAATTATAACGTACCTTTAATAATGATAGGATGTATTTATGATAGATGATGATGGTAATGATTCTGGCTACGATAGTGACGAAGGTGTTGATGTTAAAGGCAAAAAAAGTGCCGTCGCAACAAAAGTGGCTAATATTATCGAAACTTTTCGGAAGAACTTAATATCTAACGAAGGTTTTCTTATGGATGCATTTGCAACTGCAGCAAGAGCTAATGGAGGGATTATTGACATTAACCAGTCTGATTTTTCTACAGCATGTAAAAGTTTTTTAACAAAAGAGAAAGCAGAGAAAGATTATGGTGGAAAAAATGCACGAGATGTTAAGAGCTTACCAGAAACTATAAAAGCCATAAATACAAAAATTGAAAAAATGGTTAAAGAAGGTATTGATTCGGAATATTTTGCTGATTTTAAGAAGGAAATGAAAAATTACCAGGAAGAAGTAGCAGGGCGATTATCAACTAATGAGGGAATTAGGAAGCTTCTAAATAGACGTTTCATTGATCAGCTGTTTATAGATGCAAGGATTATGGACAAGGATGAAAATGGAAAACCTACTTTTCTACATGCCGACAAGGGACAAGCATTTTTTTCCAGGATTACACCTTATATCCATGATATTCCGCCTGAACTAGAGAAAGCTATGTTGTCTATGTTATCACACCAAAAATTTCCAGAACTAGTCAAGTTGATTAATGAAGAAACTCTTAAATTTTTTACAGTAGGCGGTGTTGAAGGCAACTGGGGTATACTAGATGACAAGAAAATTACAACAGAAAATATCCGGCAATTCGCTAATTCTATTAACAGCATTCTTAAAGATATGGATGGCAAGGCATTTGAATTAGAAGTAAAACAAGTAGTACAAGAAGTTGTTAATAAAATTAAAGCAGGAAATGATATTCCAGACAAGCAGAAAGAAAAAATTACTAAACAATTATTTCAGGAATTGATCAAACTTGATCCTGATGATCTACGAAGAAACAAAAGAGACATAATACCGAAGCTTGCAGAAAATATTGAAAAGCATAAAACTTTTGGTTCGAATCTTTTCAAAGATTGGAGTATTTCTACTGAATCACTACACAATGTTCTCAATCATCTAACTGAGAAATATGGTAAAAAAAGTGAGCAGTCAGTGAAGCCTGAATCGATTGTTCTTCCAGAAGAAAAACCGAACAAGAAAATCAACACGGAAATAAGCTCGCCGATAATTTCTAAGGCAATTGATGCGATTTTAAAAGAAAAAAATGCCAAAATAAAATCTGAACAGCGGGTAGAAATTGAAAGTAAGCTATCAGAAGTTTTGTCTGCTCTTGATCCTGAATATCTAAAAAAGAATACAGATATTTTAGCAAAAAATCTTACAGACAAGCTTGTGAAGAAGGGTAATACTAGTTTGTGGAATAAGAACTTTACTGTTGACAATAGCCAACTAGAAAAAATTTCTGCAGCAGTAAAAAGCGTTGAAGAAAAGAAAAGCGATAAATTTGTTGAAAACAAAATTAACGAAGCCATTTGGTCTCATGCAATGTCTGACAGTGTTCTAGAAGCAAAATTATCCAAATTTCTAGATGAGAATAAAAAGGATGGAATAAAAGAAGATGTTGCTCTTAAGAAGATTACAACCCAAGGGTTAGTAGAACTATAATGGTCTCCATATTTTGGACACAAAAATAGAAGAAATGAGATAGAATTCTTTAGCAAAAAAGGAGAGCTAGAGATGAAAAAACAAGTAAGGCAATATAGTGCTGAGGAGAAATCAAAAATTGTCATAGAGACAATCAA
>NZ_MWZE01000134.1 GCF_002259525.1 Rickettsia endosymbiont of Culicoides newsteadi
TTAACTATAAGCCGGATACATGACTGCATTCGATTTTTTTGCTGTTATATATTATTTTTTTCTTGCATTATCGGGTAGGTCCATACATGACTATATATACACATTAAATAAGTCACAATTAATAAAAATTCATAAATTTTTTACAAACTATTTAAAACCTTCTTGACTCTATAATTATAGTACAATATCCTAAAAATTCCATATAATCCCAAATTATCCCAAATATGACCAAATCTAATTATGGAATAATTTGTACAGGGTATGGTTATATGGCTAATTTGATTTGTATTTAATCAGATAATGTCTGTTATTCCCGCGTAGGCGGGAATCTAGACCCCGCACTGAAGCAGGGATGACACTACCAATTATTGGAAGGTAAATAGGTAAATGAATATTTTTTTGTCAAAATATATAAATAATCTTGATAAGAAAGGTAGGGTTTCGGTACCTGCTAGCTATAGAGCAGCTTTGTCTAGCCAGTCATTTAATGGGGTTATTGTCTATCCGTCTTTTAGAAATAAGTGTATTGAAGCGTGTAGTTTAAAGAGGCTTGAGGAGTTAAGCCAAATGATTCAAACCTTAGACCCATATTCTGAGGAACGAGATGCTTTTGAAACAATCATTCTTGGTGAGGCTATCCAACTTGCGTTTGATGGTGAGGGTAGGGTGATTTTGCCTAAATCTTTAATAGAGCATTCTGACATATCAGAACAGGTTTGTTTTGTAGGAAAGGGATTAGTTTTTGAAATTTGGCAGCCGCAAAATTTTGAGACCTATCTTTCTTCAGCTCGGCAAATTGCTCAAAATAACCGTTTAACTCTTAAGAATATTAATAAGGAAATATGATACAAGAGTCCTCTCATACAGCTGTTATGTTAAATGAAGTTAAGGAAGTCTTGTGTCCTAAAGATGGTGGAATTTATCTGGATTGCACTTTTGGTTTTGGTGGTTATAGTCGAATGATACTCGATTCTTGTAATTGTCAATTAGTGGCAATTGATCGTGATCCAAATGTTATAACTTACGCCAATCAGTTGATAAAAGATTATCCTGGTAGAGTGAGATTTATTCAAACAGGGTTTGCTGAAAGCTTTTCAGAATTAGGTTCATTGAAATTTGACAGCATAGTTATGGATTTAGGGGTTTCTTCTATGCAGATTGATTCTGGCGATAGGGGATTTTCCTTTACTCATGATGGTCCACTCGATATGAGAATGAGTGGAGTAGGGCAGAGTGCTGGAGATTTTATAAATAATGCTGATGAACAAGAAATAGCTGATGTGATTTATAAATATGGCGATGAGTCTTATTCTCGAAGAATCGCTAAAAGAATTGTAGAACATAGGAGGTTAGAGCCTATTACCAATACAGCCAGGTTTGCTCATATTGTTCGTAGTAGTATAGGTTTTCGAAAAGGTAAGATAGACACTGCTACCAAGAGTTTTCAAGCAATTCGCATTTACATTAATGATGAATTGGGTCAATTAGAAAGATTTCTAAGTAATAGCAAAAATATTCTATCAGCAAATGGTCGCCTAGTAATTGTCTCATTTCACTCATTAGAAGACCGAGTTGTTAAGAATTTTTTTAAAGCAAATTCTGCTAAGTTAGTTGCCAGGTCTAAATATGCGGCAAAGGTTTTTACTAAAGAAAATTCTAAGGAATGGCTTAAGATTATTACAAAGAAGCCATTATGTCCATCGTCTAGAGAAATTGCACTTAATCCAAGAGCAAGGTCTGCAAAGTTAAGGGCTGGACAGAAAATAGAGGGTGCTACATATGGCGGTTAGAATATTTAGTTATATAGCTGTCTGTACTATAATTTTTTCCATTTATGGGTTATTTAGAGTAAAAGATAAGGTTATTATCTTACATTATCAGCTTGGAGAGGTTTCAAAACAACTGATTGATGAGAGTAATAGAATTCACGTGTTAAAAGTCGAACAATCATACCTTACTTCTCCAGCTAGACTAAGAAAATTATCATCACTTTATTTACAATTAGATACTGTTAAAGTTAAGCAAATGATTAGTGATCCTTTAATGCCTGAAAGTAAGAAATATGCCAAGTCTCATGAAGTGAGTGGTTCATATTTTAATAAAACCAATGTTAAGTGGCGTTATAAAACAACTCCTAATAGTAAATATATAAAAACTGTTTCAACTAAAAAATCAGAGTATATTCGATGAAAGGTACTCTTTTTGCCTATGAATACGCCATTGTAAGGAGGCGTAAGCCGATGAGGCAATCTAATGAGTGTGGATTGCCACGACCATTTCATGGTCTCACAATGACGGAAGGACTTCTTACCCACTGGTCATTGCGAGGAGGTACTTTAGTACCGACGAAGCAATCCAGGAAAGTGATTAGGAATGGATTGCTTTGTTCGAGTTTCGTGGTTCATCGCAATGACGCGAGTAGGTTATGAGTAATAATATAGTTTTATTAGCATTGATAAAAAATACTATAAGGGAGTGTTCGTCCATAGTACCCTACAATTTTTGTAACAATGTAGGGAAGTAGGGATCAAAATCGGTAATTGAGTCATACTCCAAAATT
>NZ_MWZE01000135.1 GCF_002259525.1 Rickettsia endosymbiont of Culicoides newsteadi
CAAGTGAAAATGCCTTGTTCAAATTGGTTTTTTGTGCTATAAAACAGATTACAGCAAAGTGGAATATGCCAATCCCAGATTGGGCGGTAACCGTTTCCCAGCTAGATATTTTCTTCCCTGATAGGTTGAATTTTAAACTATGATATTCTATACTGACACAGCTCAGCGAACGTTCTCTTGTTAAAATAATCCGATAAATTTTTTCCTGTTTTAATGATCGCCAAAAACGTTCAATAAAAATATTATCTAAGGCTCGTCCCTTACCATCCATACTAATCAAGATATTATGTAGCTTTAGCATACTAATAAAATTCTCCGAGGTAAATTGTACTCCTTGATCAGTATTAAATATTTTTGGCATACCATATTTTTCTATAGCGTCTTCAAGGGCTGTTACACAAAATTCACTTTCCAAACTAATGGAGATTCGCCAACTTAGAATATAACGACTATACCAGTCAATAATAGCTACTAAATATACGAACCCTTGGCTCAGTCTTATATACGTTATATCTGCACTCCAAACCTGGTTTGGCAATACTATTTCTAATCCTTTTAGTAAATAAGGATATATTTTATGTGCCTGATTCCTCTTGCTTAAATTTATTTTAGGATAAACAGCTTCAAGACCCATTATCTTGTAGTAACGTCTAACAGCTTTACGACCTACCGAAAAACCTTGGGCTTGTAAATATTTAGCCATCCGCCGCATACCATAATATGGATGCATAGTATAGGTCTCATCAATTATTGCCATAATCTTGATATCTTGTTCACTAATACCAGTAGGTTGATAGTAATAGGTTGACCTGCTAATATCCAATAACTTACACTGTTGTACAATTGTTAACTTATTATGATTAGGCTCTATCATATTACACCTAACCTTTAATTCCAAACAATGCAGATTTTTTTTTGAGCCAGTCACACTCAACACTTAACTGACCAATTTGCTCATATAGATTCTTGATTAACCCCTGCTGATTTGGGTCAGCACTCTGTGTTTTATTCTTAAAACCTTGTACTAACAACTCAAGACCTTGTTTTTTCCAGTTACTTATCTGTGTTGCATGAACACCATACTTACTGGTTATCTGGGCTATTGTTAGCTCTCCCTTAATTGCTTCTATGACAATTTTGGCTTTCTCCTCAGCACTATATTGCCTTACTTGTTTTTTCATCTCTAGCTCTCCTTGTTTGCTAAAGAATTCTATCTCATTTTTCTTATTTTTCTGTCCAAAATATTGGAACCATTATATTAGGCATATGAAATCATGCTCATGAAAACCTTTTGGTAATATTAATGTTCTTGCCATTTTACTACCTACTCAAGTTTATATTCCCATATTACAATATACCTCCTTAACTATTTCAATTGGTATTAATTGATTTTAGTAAACCCTATACTTCACAAGGTTTGAAGAACATTTAATCAGGTCAAAAAATGCAATAAATTCTCAAAATTAGAAATTTTTTAAAATACATAGCGTTTTGATTATACTTTTCACGTGTCAAATAGTTCGTAAACTGCTTGACATCTAGGTTTTATAAGCTAACTTAATTGGCAACTCGCGTAAAATAGCAAGAATTTCGTGGGGATACATCAGATTGCGAGGAGCTACTTTAGTAGCGACGAAGCAATCCATGAGAATTAGTATAGATACATCAAGACTATATGGATTGCTTCGTAGGCTCACGCCTTCTCGCAATGACGTTTTTATGCTGTTTAATACTTATAGAATAAAAATTGTAGGGTACTATGGCAACAACGTCCCCAACTTCTCATCAATCAACTATAGTTATAGTGACGTTTTTAGGGCTGACATATGCAACAAAGTTTTAACAAAATACTAAAAGGCTATCAAGTTTTTAGGAAAAAATATGCGGATGGTAATAAATCTGTCATGCATAGCCTATCCCGTGATGGCCAACAACCAAAGATTATGGTAGTTGCTTGTTGTGATTCACGAGTAGACCCAGCGTTAATATTACAGTGTGATCCAGGAGATTTATTTGTTGTCCGTAATGTGGCAAATATTGTTCCCCCTTATGAAAAAGATACATATCATCATGGTACGAGTGCCGCCTTAGAATTTGGAGTTTGTTTTTTAAGAGTTGAACACTTAATTATATTGGGACATAGTCAATGTGGAGGAATCCAGGAATTATTAACTAATGATGATTCACAGCACAATGATTTCATAACCAACTGGGTTTCTCTAATAAAAACACCTAATTTTAGACAACATAACGCTGATGATTATACAAAATTAGCACTTAAACAATCATATCAAAATTGCATGATGTTTCCATGGATCAATGAACAAGTAAGCAGAAAAGAACTAATTATTCATCTATGGTTTTTTGATATAAAAACAGGGCAAATTTTTACTTATTCTGATAAACAACAGACATATATACCCCTTGCTTAAGGTTAATTCTGGGGAGTGTTCGTCAAACTGTGTCAAGTTGAAAAAATAATCTTTTAAATATATAAAATAAAGATTATTGATGTTGTAAATAGCGAAGAATGTGGATAAGTT
>NZ_MWZE01000136.1 GCF_002259525.1 Rickettsia endosymbiont of Culicoides newsteadi
CACTAAATGGTTTTGCTTTATAGTACATTGAAGAACGATTAATCTTTAATAATTCATATTGCCTTGTCTTTGGTAACATTGCTAGCTTGGAATCGACAAGTTCTTTTCTATTTGATAAGTCCAAGCTTTGTAGCTTTCCCACAGCCCAATCTCTCTCTACTATTGTTTTTCCAAGAGTTTTCGCTAATTCATCATTTTGTTCTTTCAGCATATTAATTTGTTCCTGATATTTACTTACCAGTTTTGCTGGTTCAAAAGCCAATGCTGCATTTGATATAAATTGTTTTTTCCAATTACTAATTGTCTTTGAGTTTATCTCATATTTTGATGCTATCACTGATAATGGACTCTCTTCTTTCAGCACTTCTAATACTATCCTAGTTTTTTCTTCAGCACTAAAAACTCTTGCTTTTTCTTTTGTCATTTTTTCTCCTAATTTTTTCTTATTATTTTATCTTAATTAGGAAACTTTTAACTCTATTTTTTTTGTCCATTTTCTTCAGTCCATTATAATAATTCTTTCTTCGTAAGCACTATTTAACATCTCCGATATCGCATCATAATATCCCCATCCCAATCCCATATGGTCTGCTTTTTACAACACCTGTAACTTTAATAAATAGACTCCATGCCTACATTCTTATCAAATTATTTCATTATTTTTAGCATATTATCGAAAACTATACCACTAGTTTAATTTCAAATAGTTTAATTTCAAATATTATTATAACAAACCATGATTAAATTTTATCTAAAGCTAAGATCAATAAATAACTTACCATTTCTTATTTGTTAGTACTACAGTGGTAGATTCTAATATTGCAGTTGTAGATTGAATAAATTATAGGAAATTTGGTATTTTCTTTAATGATTGGTGCTAAAATTTAGCTATAAATACACCTCTGTATACCCATTTTAGTTATGGAAAGCCCTGATTTTAGAATCTACCACTGTAGTATTAGGTACACATTAAACTTAATTATTTTTAACAACAGTTTTGTTAGTTCAAGTTGTTGTAGATATATAACCAATTTTTGCATAAGCTTTGAGTCTTTTCTCTGCCATTTTTGAAAGCATAGGTACTTGCTTATCAACATAATCATAAATAACTACTTCTTTTTTATCAGCATGTATTCTATGCAATCTTCCAGCATATTGTGCTAATGTTCCATACCAAGATATCGGCATGGTTAAAAATAATGTATCTAAGCGTTGATCATCAAATCCTTCACCAATATATCTTCCTGTTGCAATAAGCACCCTTTTTTCTTGATCAGATATCATTTCAAGTTTATGTTTAACTTTTGTACGCTTTTTTGTGTTTTGTCCTCCAATCATCACTATAATATTTTTGCAAAATGGAAATAATTTTTGTTCAAAAAATGCGGCATGATCCTTACGTTCAGTTATCACTAGTGGACTACAGCCTAAATTTATGGCATGTAAAATATCTTCAACAATTAGCATGTTTCTTTTTTGATCATTCATTATCTCTGAATAAATATGGCTGATAGAAAATTTTTGTTCTGCGTTTTTCATGGTAAATGCAGTATTTCTTAATATCACCTTGTGATTAAATGGTCTTAATAATGCTTGCTTTTTAGCATCAACTTTATAACGTATTGGACCGCATTGCATAAATATGATAGGATGATGTCCATCTTTACGTGTTGCCGTAGCGGTTAGCCCTAACACATATTTTGCTTTAGAAGCTCTTATTACTTGTTCAAAACTAACCGCTGATAAATGGTGACATTCGTCGACAATAACATGACTGTACTCAGCTACAATATCATCAACAACCTTACCTTTTATCAAACTTTGAATAATTGCGATATCAACAATCCTGCTAGGTTTATACCTACCACCGCCAATTATACCTATTTGATCAGGAGTAAGATCTAAAAATACTTTTAATCTTTCAATCCACTGATCTAATAATTGCCGACGATGTACAATAACCAATGTATTTGTTTTTCTTTTAGCAATCATATACGCACCAATTACAGTTTTTCCAAAAGCTGTTGTGGCTGAAAGAACACCTGTGTCATATTCAGAAAGCTTTTTAACGGCTTTCTTTTGTTCATCTGTTAGTTTTCCTAAAAAATTCAATTTAATACGATTCCCTCTACATCTTTTATCATAAACTATAACTTTAACATTAAGAGAATGAAGCAAATCTAAAGCTTCATCTAAGCATCCTCTAGGCAGGCCAATATATTCTAGAAAATCCTCAGCACATGCTATTATTCTAGGTTTGCCAAATATAGGTAAACGCATTGATTGAGCTACATAAAATTCAGGATTTTGGAAAGCAGCAAGGCGAATTAATTTATTAATAAGTGCTGAAGGAAGGAGAACGTTCGCTGAGCTGTGTCAGTATAGAATATCATAGTCTAAAATTCAACCTATCAGGGAAGAAAATATCTAGCTGGGAAACGGTTACCGCCCAATCTGGGATTGGCATATTCCACTTTGCTGTAATCTGTTTTATAGCACAAAAAACCAATTTGAACAAGGCATTTTCACTTG
>NZ_MWZE01000137.1 GCF_002259525.1 Rickettsia endosymbiont of Culicoides newsteadi
GGTGAAGCTAGGGGAGAAGCTAAATTAATAAAAATGATGATAGAAAATGGCAGTTCTATTGAGGAAGTAGCGAAAATAACCAAACTATCTGTCGCTAAGATCACTGAACTACTGCAAACCCTAAATGGCGGACTATCAGATAAGTTATGATTACTAATTAAATAAATATGAGTTAGCCTTCAAAAAAATCTTTGATGTAGACAATCTCCTAGGAGTGATGGAGCAAAGCCTATATGTAATATGCGAGCAACGAGTAACAACGTCACTAATTTCTCATCAATTGACTATGATATAAGGAAAAGCTATACTTTGCAGTAATTGATAAAAGAAAAGGAACCATCTTGGATAAAACTATTTTTTGGGTTATTGTTGTTGGCACTATTATAGTAACTTTGACTCTGATCTCTAATATATTGATGCCATTTTTTATAGCTGGAATAATATCATATATATTACAGCCTATAATTGATAATCTGTCGTTACGATATAAATTATCTAGAACTATAGTGGTTTCAGTAATTTCCTTTCTATTTTTTAGCATTTTTGCTATAGTAATGGTAGTGTTGCTGCCTATCATATATCAACAAACAACTTTGCTAATTAGTAAAATTCCAGCTTATAAAGATTATTTACAAACTGAATTAATACCTGTTATTACGGCAAAATTTTATTCAATAGATCCAGATATTGCTGATAATATAAAAAATTCTATTAGTAACTTTGTTAATGGTATATTTTTGTTGATCACAGGGCTTGCTAATAATATTTGGCATGTTACTATGGTAACAATCAATTTATTTGTATTGATTTTATTAATACCACTTATATTATTTTATTTTTTACGAGATTGGTTAACAATGTCAGAAAATATAAACCTTTTACTACCTTTGAAAGGTAAAAAGAAAATTCTAAAAATATTATCAGCCATTAATACTTCCCTGTCTGCTTATATAAGGGGACAGCTAAATGTTTGTTTATTATTATCAATATATTACGGTGTTTCTTTGTCGATTCTTGGTGTAGATTTAGGATTATTGTTAGGGGTTTTGTCTGGTTTTTCAATAATTATACCATTTGTTGGCATCTTAATATCCTTTTCGCTTACCATGATTGTTAGTTATTTTGCTTTTGGTATGGTCAGTACATTATTTTATATAATCATTATTTATTTGGTTGGCACAATAGTTGAAGGATATATTTTATCACCGAAAATTATAGGTGATAAGATCGGTCTACATCCCCTTTGGATAATATTTGCAGTTCTTGCATTAGGTAATATATTTGGTTTCTTGGGTATATTATTTGCTATACCAATTGCCAGTATAATAAAAGTTTTGTTTTTAGCTGCTATCGATTTTTATAAATCTAGTAAGTTTTATAAGAGTTAAAGATTATCTATTAATTATGCGAGATTCCCAGCAATATATATTACCATTATTTGGTAATGATCGATATGTTTTAGATAATTTTATTAATTCACCTTCTAATCAAATCGCATACAATTCAATAAAAAACTGGTCGAGAATTTGGGGCAGTAAACCCTATGAGTTTACAATTTTGCTTTATGGACCTCCTTCCTCTGGTAAAACATATCTTAGTAAAATATGGCAAAATTTGTCGTATGCATTTTTTATAAAAAAAGATTCAGATATACTTAGTGCAGAGCATGTTATGAAGTATAATGCTTTTATTATGGAAGATATAGAATTTTGGCAGGAAAGAAATATCCTCCATTGTTTTAATTTAATAAGTGAGTGTCGTAAATATTTGTTGATGACTACAGGAAGTTTAGCTAATAATTTTGCATTACAGGATTTATCATCAAGAATCAATTCTGTTCTAAGGTTAGAAATAAATCAGCCAGATGATGAATTGATGAGCAAATTAATCTTTAAATATTTTTCCGATCAGTCGGTTAAGGTATCTGACTGTGTAATTGAATATTTATTAATTAATTTACCACGACAATTTGATCAAATAATCAAATTATTGGATGTAATAATGCACTATGCATTAGTTCGTAAGCAAGCTGTTACCATCTCTCTTATCAAACATGCACTTAAATAGGAAGTTTGGGTACTCAAATGATTTAAAGAATTGTTTTTTTGAAAATATCAGGGACTCGCATACCATAGCACTATACAATTTTGTGAAAATACTAAAGGTTGTTTGTTGATTATATGAATATGTAAATTTATTAGCTAGGCTAGCTTGTTTGTGTTATGATTTACTTAATAAAGTTTATAATATATTCTTAATATGACAGTAGAACTTTTTGATAATATATCAACCAAAAAAACTAATATTGTTAAAGATAACAATAAACCACCG
>NZ_MWZE01000138.1 GCF_002259525.1 Rickettsia endosymbiont of Culicoides newsteadi
GTCGCCATATTGCTATTATTAAATTTATTCATTATCTATCATTATAACTTATATTAACCTCTATGTTAAGTGCTATATTATAATAAAGTATAGTTTTTTCATTTATCTAAATAATATTTGTTTTAGTTCTTCAATATAAATCAGGGGAAGGTTAACATTACCCTATTACTAACTATTCTATAATATAGCAGATTTTTATGATCCACTAATAGCTATTTTCATTATTCTTATATTATAATTCTGACCTAGTTGTCTCATCTTCAATCATAACCTTAGCCCCATCACCCAATCCCTTTTTTCCTGAAATAACCACTTGGTCATTTGGTTTGATGCCACTAACTACCTCTACACTTTGACTATCACTATCACCTATTTCAACCTTTACTTTTTTAGCTATATTATTTTCAATAACGTAGACAAAATAATAGGATTCAAAAAAGATAGCTGAGTTTGGTAATTTTATCCGTTGCTTATTGCTATTGAAAACAACATTTACATTAACAAATAAGCCAGGCGTGATTGAATTGTCATCATTTGGAATAAACGCCTCAATATAGACTGAGTGATTCTTCTCTTGAGCAATTTCTGAAGTTTTAAAATCGCTTAGTTTAAGGGCTAAATCTAAAGCAGGAATATAGATGTTAACATAGCTATCCGGAGAACTTTTAAATTTCTGATAGTCGCTCTCATCGAGCTCAAATGCAACCTTGATAATATGAATATCGTAAAGAACGGCAATTTTATCCTTTTGTGTAACAAGCTCTCCGTCAGCAACAAGTTTTCGTTCAACAATGCCACTTAACGGAGCAACAATATAATGATTGGTCTTGTCATCAAGTAATGTATAATATTTATGTTTAGCATCAAGATATTCTATGCGATGGTTTACATATTCTGTATAGCTAATGAGATTCTTATCTGATAGCTGTTTCATTGCATTAGCTTTTTTCTCTTTAAGACGATACTCTTCATTTGCCAGTTCAATCAGGTAGTCAATTTGCGTGGTATCTAATACTGCTAAAATATCACCTTTATTGACATAACTACCTATCGGCAAATCAAGCTCTTTAATTCTCCCTGTTACATTGACTTTAACTGCATGTGTTTCATATGGCAAGGTTTTGCCTGTTGTAACCAATATATCATTTGTTTCTTCTGAATATTGAGCCTTAACCACCTCAACAGGAACCATGGTCGCTTGATTATCAACTTGCTGAGCGGGGATTTGTTTATCATTTGCTTTTTTGATAAAAACTATCACCACAACAATCGCTGTTATAACAAATAATATCCCATATATAACTTTTCTTCGACTCATTAACGCCATATCTACCTACCTTGAGAGTCTTGAGAAAATAACCTTTATAAATTAGTTTCTTATAACTCTATGTTATTTGATTAAACATCCCTTGATTTATAAGGGGTAGCATTTTCTTCTCCATAGGAGTCTGCCTGCAATATAGTCAACTCAGGAGAATTTGGGGCTAGGAGCAATGGAGCGACGCCTATAAGTAATAGGCGAGTGACGAGTTACAACGTCCCCAACTTCTCATCAATTGACTATAACTAAAGTAATTCTATATTTGGCTCTCTTTGGCTGCGAATAAACATAATTTTTTTGAAATAGTTACACTATTCCTGCAAAAATCATATATATTCTCGCCGAAAAATAGCTCAAAATATAATTAATTAGTTATCGTAGGCAGACTTCTAGGAGATAACTAATCTGAGCATTTTTATTCAAAGTCATCCGTTTTATCCGGTTTGTATGCAATATACACATTAAAAACTCATTGTCAAGTTAAATTATAATCAACTCAGGAAAATTGGGCAGCAAAAGCGGAGTGATTCTTATAAGTAATAGGCGAGCGACGAGTGACAACATCACAAATTTCTCGTCAATTGACTATATCTCATGACTTTTTGAGTATTATTTATATATCCCTGCTTTCGTAGGGATGACAAGCTTTGCTCTGTGGTTAAATTTGAAAATTTAGAAAAATTTATGGATTTTAGCATGATTTTTGACCATGAAGATGCATTCTCTCTTTGCCTTTAGGCATTTTGATGGAACAACAAAATAAACTTGCACACTGCGTTAATTTAACTTTAGTCAATTGGTGAGAAGTTGGCGACTTCGTCGCTCCATCGCTCCTGCTACCCAATTCTCCTGAATTAATGGTATGGACCTACCCTATATACAGAATGAGAAGCATATGCTAATCTTCTAGGATAGGAAATGAATCCTAAACA
>NZ_MWZE01000139.1 GCF_002259525.1 Rickettsia endosymbiont of Culicoides newsteadi
ACTCAAGGATATTTATAAGAATGCAGAAACCATTATGGCACTCGATGCCGAATATATGACCGCTTCCTTTGTGGCTCTATTTTTTTATTTTCTTTCTTGACAAATTCACTCGTCCATATATGACAAATTTTGCGTTTAAAGATAGATGTCGTGACTCGGATATATTCAATTTTTCTTCAAACAACCTACTATTTATAAGCTCTGCAAAAAACTTGATTATCGAGTAATAGATAAATTCAGTAATAGATAAATTCTGTTGCATCAATCATTCAAGTAAATTAAACTAGTAAAAGTGATTGGTTCGCTAAAAGAGAGTTAATGAGAACGATGGATGCGTTTAAAAAAACTCATTTATCTGAGCTAACTAAAAAATATTATCATTTTATAATTGTGACGCAATATGTTTAAAAATTTATTACAACTTTACAGCATGGTAATTTGTCTTTTTGCTAGCCTGACTCTTATGTTCACATTGGTGCAAGTTATGCAAAATATTGCAAGTCTAGTATTACCAGAATATAAGTATAATCATGGTATAGCTAAATTTAACTCTGTCGAAAACTTTATTAATTCGAAGAATCCACAGGAAGCGGAAAAGATTAGATTATTAAGTAAAATAGAAATAGACAAAAAGATAAATCTTGAAAAAACAAATTATATGCAAGAAGTAGAAAAAGATACAATATTTAATCTAATTAGTAATACTACTTGGGTAATTACTAGTTTAATATTTTTTATTATCCATTGGTTGCTGTATAAAAAATCATCCAAGCATCATTGCGAGGAGATACTTTAGTAGCGTGAAGCAATCTATTTTTAATCACTTTTATGGATTGCTTCTTCGGCTCACGCTTCCTCGCAATGATGCGTGAACTCTCATTCATATACTATCACCTAATTCAATTGCTTTACTAATATCTGATTATTTTATTCTATTAACTGAGGCAGGTGAGAAGAAATCGCCTTGCATCGCATCTATTTTTAGATTGATTAAAAATTTGGCAATCTTACCATTCTCAACAAATTCTGCTACAGTTTGAATACCCAAATCCTCAGAGATGTTAATTAATCTTTTAATGAAGTCTTGACTTTGCAGATCGCTAGTGATGTTACGTACGTAACTACCATCAATTTTAATAATATCTATTGGCAAATTTTGTAATTGCTTAAATGAAGTAAACCCAGAGCCAAAATCATCTAAAGCAAATTTGCAACCGTATTTTCTTAATCTGTGCATGAAGTACGTTATTTGTTGATAATGCTGATTAAGGCTAGTCTCAGTAATTTCGATAATTAATCTTCCTGAAACATCATATGTTTGTAATAATTTTTCTGCTATTACTAGCAAAGGAGAATCTAATGTGCCAATATTTGAAATATTAACTGATAGCATCAAGTCTGGGTTAGCATCTAATTCTTTGATTGCCATTTCTAGCACTACTTGATCTACTATAAAAATTAAACCTTTCTTTTCAGCCTCTGGGATTATTGCTCCTACAGAACATAGATAGTTATTTGTATCAGGAATCCTTAATAAACATTCATAGTAATGAGCTTTCATTGTTTTACGGTCAATAACTGGCTGATAAGCAAAAATCATTGTTTTGTTTAATAGGGATTTTCTTAAGAGATTAAGCTGTTTATTGGACTCTTTAATGTATTCTATATTATAATATTTAGAGTCATACTCACGATAATAATTTTGGTCACCTGGATAAGAAATTAGCCAGTTCAATAAATTATAAATTTCTTCAGCTTTATTGCTAAATTTGGGAAATTCTATGCTAGCAATACTACAATTCATATAAACTGTAGGTAATAGATCATCAACATAAAGCTGGGATAATAAATGTGCTTTTAGGGCAATTTCTTTAACTAGATTTGGGTCTAATATCGGTAGAACTAATAATATTCGATCATGTTCAATGTGTTTATAAATTGATGTGACAGAATTGCTAATTAATTCATTGCAAATTTCAGAAATAATTTTATTAAGTTTGTCAATTATGTGAATGTCTTTTGCCATCATAGCATTTAATTCGTCATAATTTAATAGCTTAAAAGAGATGCAATATCCACGCTCTACTTTATCAAGCTCAAATTGTAAATTTCTAATTTTCGTATCTAATTTCACCATAACTCAAATAATATAAATTTACTAAATAACGTCAATTCGGGATAAGGTTATAATTTAGAGGAAAGTCGAAATTGCAATTTATGGAAGGTTTATTTTTCTTAAGAG
>NZ_MWZE01000014.1 GCF_002259525.1 Rickettsia endosymbiont of Culicoides newsteadi
ATTTCCTGTGACCAATAATTAGCTCCTCCACATGCCTCCATAGCTACCAATGAACTTTTATCGAGATTGCTTAAATAGGCTATTAACTCATCTCTTGTAACTTTTTGGTAACCTATTTTTTTGCCATTTTGATCGACTTGCACCAAGTGCATACTATTTTTTGCTAAATCTATTCCTATTATAGTATTTTTTATGCTATTATTTATCATGGTATGGACCTATTAATTAAATTATTATTTAATTTGGAGCAGCTGAAAACTATTTTTCAGCTGACTCCGTACAAGTAAAGCATATTTCGCTTCACTCGTCCATACCATCATTCCCGCGTAGGCGGAATCTAGGCTCCTGCCTACGTAGGGACACCTCCTAGCTAACTATACAAGTATAGCAGATTTTTATGCTCCACTAATAGCTGTTTTCATTATTTTTGTGATATTGGTTATTTTTTTATTTGTTGGGAAAGTGAGAATTTAGAGCAACCCGAATAGCATTTAGCCATAATAAACTGTCGTCATTGCGAGAAAGACCGTAGATCGATGAAGCAATGCATAAATTGTCATCCCTGCTCGATTTAGCGTCACCCCTGCGAAAGCAGGGGTCTAGATTCCCGCCTACAAGGGAATGACAGGGTAAAAACGTCATTGCGAGGAGCTACTTTAGTAGCGACGAAGCAATCCATGAGAATTAGTATAGATACATCAAGACTATATGGATTGCTTCGTAGGCTCACGCCTTCTCGCAATGACGTTTTTATGCTGTTTAATACTTATAGAATAAAAATTGTTATGGCTCACAACCACCTACGTTCGCTCGCAATGACCTCTTACACTTTTCTGGAATTTTTGAATTGTCATGGGGTTTATGCGTAAGATGAGTGAATTAACTATATCTAAATTAACCATAGACATCCCCCCTACTCTGAATTTTAATTATATTAACTCCTTTAATTCTTTTAGATTACCAATTGGACAAATTAGGTTACTACTCAGTTTTTCAAGTTTGGAGCAAATTAATTTATTGAATCCTAATTTTGTTGCTTCTTTTATTCTGACTTCTGCTGCAGTTACTTTCCTTATTTCGCCAGATAAACCAATTTCTCCAAAGAAAATACTATGTTCTGGCACAGCTTTATTTTTTGCAGCAGAAATTAAAGCAGCTGCAACAGCTAAGTCTGAAGCTGGGTCTGAAATTTTAAGCCCGCCAGCAACACTCAAATATACCTCATGAGAAGATAAATTAAGACCAAATCGTACATTTAATACAGCTATTATCATTGCTAGCCTATTCAAATCCCAGCCTACAACTGAACGTCTTGGCATTGGTATATTTGACGGAGCAATTAATGCTTGAATTTCGATTAATAAAGGTCTTGATCCTTCGATTCCAGCAAATACTGTTGTACCGCTAACGTTTTTGTCTCTTTTCATCAGAAATAGTTCAGAAGGGCTAGAGACTTCAATAAGACCGCTAGCAGTCATTTCAAAAACACCAATTTCTCCTACTCCACCAAACCTATTTTTAATAGACCGTAAAATCCGAAAATGACTATTATGATCACCCTCAAAATATAGTACGGTATCAACGAGATGCTCAAGTAACTTAGGACCAGCTAATTGCCCATCTTTTGTCACATGACAACTAAGCAAAATAATAATATTATTATGTTTAGCATAGTTAACTAATTCATTAGCACAGGCACGAATCTGGGAAATAGTACCAGGGGGCGATGATAATGTACGAGTTACCATCGTTTGAATTGAATCAATCACTACCAAATCAATATTGTTCTTATCGGCATCAATAGTTGAGATAATATCTTCAATGCTAGTGGCGGCTAAGATGGAGGTTGTTTTATTAGTAAGTCCTAGTCTTAAAGCTCGGAGTTTTATTTGGTCAATAGATTCCTCTCCAGTTACATACAGACAGCACTTCATTGTAACACAAGAGGAGGTTGCCACTAAGTGTAATAATAAAGTTGATTTCCCAATTCCAGGGTCACCGCCAATTAAAATTGCAGAAGAGCATACCAACCCGCCTCCCAACACCCTATTTAATTCCTTTATAGGTGTAGGGATACGTAACGAATCCACTACCACCCCATCCAGCTTTTGTATTTCTTGTTTATTACCTAACTTAACTTGCGTTTGACTAATTATCTCTTCTTCAATCCCTCCCCATAAGCCACAATCAAAACATTGCCCTGTCCATTTTGACGTACTATTACCACAATTTGTACATATATATTGTTTTTTAATTTTGCTCACGCTGCTAATAATTGTTCTAACAAACTATTTGTTTCTTCTATAATATCCTTTCCTACCAATATTTTGCTAAATATTAATTTAGTATCCGGTTTTATTTTGGTTTGCTGAGGATGTTTTATAACAAAATTCATAACCTTACCAGCTATATCCGCTTCTTTGTAAAATTTTAAAACAAATCCTCGTTCACCAGAGTCTAAATTTTCAATATTAAGTTTACTGCATTTATGTTTTATTTTCACTATATCAAGTAGATTATTAAACTCTAATGGAATAGGACCAAAACGATCAACCATTTCATCCTTAAAATTTTCAATATCTGTATCGTCAGTTAAATTGCCAATTCGTCTATACAAACTTAGTTTAAGAGAAGAATCTGCAATATAATTATCGGGAATGAAAACAGGTAACCCCAAATTAATTGTCGGAACAAAAGATTTTGGATTTTCAGTAACTTCACCCTTAAAAATTGCTATTTGTTCATCTAACATTTCCTGATAAAGCTCTACCCCTACTTCTTTAATCTGGCCTGATTGTTCCTCCCCTACTAAATTACCAAAACCACGTAAATCCATATCATGGCTAGCAATAGTAAACCCGGAACCAAGAGTGCAGCTACTCTGCATTATTTCTAGACGTTTTATTGAATGGGCAGTCATCTTTTTATAATTTGCTAAGGTTAGATAGGCATAACCTCTGAATTTACTTCGCCCTATCCTCCCCCTGAGCTGATATAACTGACTTAGACCAAGAGTATCAGATTTATGAATAATCATCGTATTAGCTTCGGCAATATCTATACCGGACTCAATTATTGTAGTAGAAACTAGTATATCAAACTTACCATCACAAAATTCACCCATAATCTCATCTATTTTGCCAGCTGGCATCTGACCATGAGCAACTTTATACTTTAATTCTGGCACAATTATTTGTAAATATCTCTCTATATCTGGAATATCCTTAATTCTAGGTACCACATAGAAGCTTCTACCACCACGGAAACGTTCTCTAAGTAAAGCATCTCTGATAATTACTTGGTCAAATGGCATCACTGTTGTTCGAACTTCTAACCTATCCATTGGCGGGGTGGCAATGATGCTAAGATCTTTAAGACCAACCATTGACATTTGCATTGTACGAGGAATTGGTGTTGCTGAAAGAGATAGAACATGCATTGTAGCTCTGAGACTCTTTAAATATTCTTTTTGAGCAACACCAAAATGTTGTTCTTCATCAATTATTAATAATCGGAGATTATTAAATTCTATATTTTTACTTAATAAAGCATGCGTGCCAATTATTATATTAGCTGTACCATTTTTGATTTGTTCTTTAATAATTTTAGCATCTTTATTGCTAACCAGACTGGATAATTGTACTATATTTAAACCAAAATCTTTAAATCTTTTAACAAACCTTAAATAATGCTGCTTACCTAGAATAGTAGTTGGTACGATGATCGCTACTTGAGAAGTCATCGTAATTGATTTTGCTACCATAAAGGTTGCTCGTATAGCTACTTCGGTTTTCCCAAAACCAACATCTCCGCAAATTAATCTATCCATTAAAATACCAGAGTCAAAATCTTTTTTAATGTCGTTTATGGCATTTAATTGATCTTCAGTTTCAGTATATTTAAATCTATGACAAAATTGCTCATACTCTGTATGATCAAATTCTATTGGATTTGCTACAGTTAACTTTCTCTTCGCAGCTATCTTTAATAATTGTTCAGCAATTTCTGTAATACGGTTTTTAAGCTTGGCTTTACTTCTTTGCCATGCACTACTACCCAATTTGGCAAGCTGTGCTTCACCACTGCCATATTTTTTAATTAGTTCTATATTTTCAACAGGAATATATAATTTATCATTATTCTCATATAGAATTTTTAGGAAATCATGAGCTTTGCCTTTAACATCTAGTGTTTCAACGTTAAGAAACTGACCAATACCATGATCCTTATGAACAATTAGCTCTCCTTCAGTTAAATTATCTAATTCCATTAAAATGTTTTTGAGCTTACGTTTAGCACCTTGCTGACGAAAATTCACCGCACTTTTTCCTAGAATATCATGAGCGGCAATAAACAAATATTTATCACTATAAAACCCTTGGCTAAGTTGAACATAGGCAAGATTTATAACTGCAATTTTTGCTTGTTGTAAATTGTCTATCTCGATATATTTTCGTGAGTAACTATCTATTAGGCTTTTAAATCTTTCTAAATTACTTTTAGAATGACAAAAAATAATCGGTATTTTATTTTTATTATTTTCTATAATTTCGAATAGCTTATTAAAAACTGTCTTATCCTCCATAAAACTAGTTACCGTAATTTTTTCTAATGAATGGGCATAAGACGAATCTTCTGGTGTAATTAAAATATTATTATCCTGTTCCAAGAACTTTTGTATTTCCTGGCTGGTAAAATAAACTTGTTCGGGAGGCAATGCAGGATAAAAGGTATTTAATTTTATTTTGTTAGACTCAATCCGCGATCTATAAAGATCCGTATAATTATTTTCCTGCTCAATAATTGATTGCAACGATAAATTATCGTAAATAATAACAGGATCATCCAAGTAATTAATTAGGCTACTGAAAGAATTATAAAATAAAGGAGATAAATGTTCATATCCTTGGAATTTTTTCCCCTCAATCACTGATTCATATAAAGGGGTATTGACATAATTAACTCCAAAAACTTTTAAATAATTATCTCTAAAATTCTTTATTGTTTCTGGATTTAATATCACCTCACTAGCAGAATTAAGTATTAGCTCTGTGCAATTATTAGTAGAAATCTGACTATCAATATCAAATTCTTTTATTGACTCTATGTGATCCCAACTAAAATTAATACGATAAGCTTTAGAACCAGGCAAGACTATATCTACTATCTCTCCTCTTACCGAAAATTCACCACTATCAATACTACTGCTACTCCTAGTAAAACTATTATGTACCAAGAATTCCGCTAATTTATCGGCTGAGAGCTGCATTTTATTATGTAATCTTAAAAAAGACTTAACCAATAACTCTGCAGGAGGTAATTTTGTTAGTAAATTTATAGCACTAGTCACTACCAATTTTGTATCGTTATTACTTGCCAAGTAACTCAATATATTCGCTCTTTCTGATAAAATATTTTGATTTGGCGAAATACGATCATATGGTATAGTATCAAGACTAGGGAAATATAATATGTTGCTAGTTTTAATATTTTGTGCCATAAATAATAATTGTTTATGGCTATTGATTGCATCATCTTCACTGGCAAAGATAAGTAAAATATTCTTGGTACGTTTATTTGATAAATGTTTATTTGATAAATACTCACTAGCAAAAAAACTTTTTGCACTGAGCGGAAGTGGTTGTTGTATCATTATTTACTAAGCTTCTATGTTGTTAATATCAAAACTAAGTATTTGTAACATTACTTTTGAGTTTAAGTGAGAAGGAGGAGCAGTTTTACTGGTAATCCAATCATAAATATCTATGTCATTTTGGTTAAGTATTAAAGCAAAATCTGCTAAATTAGCTGCATCCATGTTAGCAAGAAATTTTTCAGCAAATTTACCCAATATTAAGCCAATTTCTTTGCAACCACGATTTTTGCTTTGATATAACAATTTTTTGGTTAAAGATGTTTTGTTAAAATAATCCATATTTACAATATTACAAAAAAAACATCATAATATAATTCAGATAGTTTGACAATTACCAAATATAAAATAAAATGTAAACTGTATAAAATGGTGCTAGAACTTAATTGCTCCAAATCTTCTTTATCCAATAATATTTAATATTATAGTGAATTAACTTGAATTGGTAACGTTATAAATCCGATTGGTATTTAGCATCAGCGTCATTGCGAGGAGCCACTTTAGTGGGCGACGAAGCAATCCAAAAAAACGATTTAATGGATTGCTTCGGAGGCTTACGCCTCCTCGCAATGACGGCACAATTGGTGCTTATTCGACACTAATTTAGGTTAATTTAATATATCAAAGAAACGCTAAACTTTATGAGCATTAAAAATATATCTTCCTTAAAAGCTTATAAGTTGCTAGAAATAGATAATAACAACATGATAATTGATGTTAGGACTGGTGAAGAATGGCAACAAGTAGGCATTCCAAAGCTTGATAAAGATAAAATAATTTTTATTAGTTGGCGTTTATTGCCTAATATGTCACTAAATAACGAATTTAAGAACCAGTTGATGTCGAAAATCAGTAATAAACATACACTATTATTCCTTTGTCGCTCCGGGGGTAGATCCTATGAAGCTGCACAATTTGCTAGTACTCTAGGTTATAAAGAGTGCTATAATATAATTGATGGTTTTGAAGGAGGAACTAATGGAGCTGGTTGGAAACAAAATAATTTACCATGGCAAATTCTGTGAATACTAACCATAATCAATTGACTATAGCAAAGGAAGTGACTTATCATAGAGATATTTGGCAACAAGTTTGCTCTGACCTTAATAAACATTACGGCGATGCCTTATATAAAAGCTGGTTCAGTAAGATTAACTTTTTAGAAGCTGCTACTAATACTGTTATACTTTCTACCCCAACAAATTTTATTCGAGATTGGGTGGAATCTAGGTATGCAAGGGCTATATTGCAATCTTGGCAGTCCTATGATAAAGATATCAAATCAATTGAGATCATTACTAAAGAATTATCAGAGCAAAACCAAAATATACCTGAATATTTAGCAAAAGTTCCATCAATAAAAGAAGGAATGGATAGCAATTCCGAAGGCATTTTTTCAGCCTTAGACTTACGATTTACTTTTGAAAATTTTGTGGTGGGTGGACCAAATGAATTAGCCTATGCAGCATCTAGAGCAGTTGCTGAGTCGGAAGGAGCCGTAGCTGAATCTAACCCTTTATTTTTATATGGAGGAGTCGGTCTTGGCAAAACACACTTAATGCATGCCATTGCTTGGTATATAAAACATAATAATCCGACTCGTAAGGTAATTTACATGTCGGCAGAAAAGTTTATGTATCAATTCATCAAGGCACTCCGTAATAAAGATGTTATGTCTTTTAAAGAAGAATTTCGTTCAGTTGACGTATTAATGATCGATGATATTCAATTTATATCAGGTAAAGATAGCACCCAAGAAGAGTTTTTTCATACTTTCAATGCTTTGATTGATAATAATCGTCAAATGGTTATATCGTGTGACCGTTCCCCGTCAGATTTAGATAATATCGAAGATCGAATTAAATCCAGACTTGGTTGGGGATTGGTTGCCGATGTCCACAGTACTACTTATGAACTAAGATTAGGAATCTTAGAATCTAAACTTGAACAAATGAATATCCATATACCTAAAAATGTTGTGGAATTTTTAGCAGCTAAAATAACATCAAATGTCAGAGAGTTAGAGGGAGCTCTTAATAAAGTTATCGCTCATTCTACCTTAGTTGGTAGGGAAATAACTTTAGAAAATACCCAAAATATCTTGCGTGATTTGCTACGTTCCAATGAGAAAATTATCACCATTGAGGATATTCAAAGAAAAGTAGCTGATCGTTATAATATTAAATTTTCTGATATGTCTTCTCCTAGGCGTATTCGCTCAATAGCTAGACCAAGACAAGTAGCTATGTATTTGAGTAAAACATTAACGCCAAAAAGCCTGACTGATATCGGTAAGAAATTTGGCAAAAAAGATCATACTACAATAATGCATGCTATCAAAAAGGTAGAAGAATTATGTGAGATTGATATAGAATTCCGAGAAGAACTTAGTCTATTAATGAAGATATTGCAAAATTAAACTTTTTACAACAATGTCATTGAGGTGCTTATAGGCGTTGCTTATCGCTCCTGCTACCCAATTCTCCTGAGTTGACTATAACCTAAAGAAAATCCTTTTTTATAATATATAGGTAATTTTGAAAATATATTAGACTTAGCTAAATAACTTATCTATATTTATACTTACATAAGATAATATTAAAATCACAAATTAAAGAAGCAGAATTATGACAAGTGGTGAAGTCGAAAGAAAAGAATTAAACTGTTCTTTTTGTGGTAAAAATCAATATGAAGTAATAAAATTAATTGCTGGACCAACAGTATTCATTTGTAATGAATGTATTGAACTTTGTCTTGATATTATAAAAGAAGAAACTAAAGTAGCACTTAAGAAAATTTCATCTTCAATCCCAACACCACAAAAGATTTTTTCTACTCTTAATGATTACGTAATTGGTCAGGATCAAGCAAAAAAAGTCTTATCAGTCGCGGTATATAATCACTATAAACGATTAGAATATATCGAATCAGGTAATAATGATGTCGAATTAAATAAATCAAATATCCTGGTTATTGGCTCTACTGGCTCAGGAAAAACTCTTTTGGCACAAACCTTAGCAAAAATTCTTGATGTACCTTTTACTATGGCAGACGCCACTTCTTTAACCGAAGCTGGTTATGTTGGTGAAGACGTTGAAAATATCTTGCTAAGATTATTACAAGCAGCTGATTTTAATATAGCTAAAGCCCAACGAGGCATTGTTTATATAGATGAAGTAGATAAAATCGCTAGAAAATCCGAAAACCCTTCTATAACAAGAGACGTCTCAGGAGAAGGAGTTCAACAAGCGTTACTTAAAATCATGGAAGGAACTGTTGCATCTGTACCACCACAAGGAGGAAGAAAACATCCGCAGCAAGATTTTGTGCAAGTAGATACTTCCAATATTTTATTTATATGTGGCGGGGCTTTCATGGGAATAGATACTATCATTAATGCTCGTACCGCTCAAAGTTCAATTGGTTTTGCAGCAAATGTCCAGTCAAAACAAGAAAGAAACCACAGTGAAACACTAAAATCATTAGAAATTGAAGATTTAGTAAAATTTGGATTAATTCCCGAATTTATTGGTAGGCTTCCAGTAGTAGCAACTTTAGATGACTTAGATAAAGCATCCTTAGTGGCAATTCTAACCCAACCAAAGAATGCTGTTATCAAACAATATCATAAATTATTTGAGTTAGACGATGTCGAACTATCAATTGATAATGATGCTTTAGAAGCAATAGCCGAAAAAGCACTAACACGAAAAACCGGTGCTAGGGGACTCCGTTCTATAATCGAAACACTTCTACTTGACAGTATGTATAATGTTACCAATTTGAAAAAAATGCACGTACATATTTCAAAAGATGTGATAGATGGCAAAGCTCAGCCGATAGTCACTCCAAAAAATTATGTAAAAGCTACTAAAAAACGTATAGCGGGTTAGAATAACTTAGTAACAATTAATAGAATATTTATATGTTTCGCAATAAAGAATTTATTACTACAGAAGTTGAAAGAGCAAAAGCTAAAATAGCAGAAGTTCAAAGAACAGAAGAAGCTAAAAGAATAGCAGAAGCTGAATTTGCAGAAGCTAAAATGGCAGCAAAAGATGAAATAGCAAAAGCTAAAATGGCAGTAGAAGCTGAATTTAAACTAGCAAAAACTAAAATAGCAGAAGAAACTAAACTAGCAAAAACTAAAATGATAGAAGAAGCTAAAGCTAAAATGGCAGCAGAATTTGATTTAATCAGTAATAGCATTTATTCATTTAATGAGCTTAAAAAGATATCTTCCGAGGGCGAGTCATCTTCTGATAATCATCCCCATTTATTGGGTAATGGCTCTGAAGAACATCATACAGAGTAATATAGTCTGATACTTACTTTTAGGGATTGATAGATGGCACAGCTCAGACGATAGTCACCAACTTCTTATCAATGACTAAGAATTACTTTAGTTATTTCCGACCAGTCTACTAGTCATGCACAAATGTCTTTAAAAACATTATAACATTAGCAATATCTTGAGGTTTATTTAAACCAGCAAAAGACATTTTTGTACCTGGTATATATTGGTTAGGCTTATGCAGGAAATGAAATAAACTTTCTTCATCCCATATCCCACCTTTGCTAGATAGAGCAGTTGAATATTTATAATTCTCTGCTTTAGCTTTTTCCGTCCCAACGATATTCCATAAATATGGTCCAACCTTATTAGCTTTACTATTGTCAAAGGAATGGCACATTAAGCATTTTTTTGCTATTTCCCTTCCAGCCTCAGCATTAGCAGTTTTCATTAATTCCTCTATATTCACTGGTGCTTCCGCAATCGCGTTCGCATCAGATCCATTAGGCGAATCTTCTGTTACTTCTACTTTGTAGCCTCGAGATTCAGGATGTAAAACTGGCTTATACAGAATATCTGTTATAAACCCTACCATCATTGCAATTAAACTGGCTAATAAAATAGAAGCAGCAATTTTATTTAACTCTATTCCAGACATATTATTAGTGTCGTCTCCGTAGAGAGAATATGTATTACTAATTAGGACAATTTTTGTACTGGAGCGGGTGAAGGGATTCGAACCCTCGACTTCGACCTTGGCAAGGTAGCGCTCTACCCCTGAGCTACACCCGCTTTTAACACACTGCAAATTGTGAATAAAAACAATTATTCTTATCCCAAATTGATGTAAAAAGGCTCACTTGCACAAAAAACAAACCCTAAATATAGGAGATACTATAAAAATATCAAGAAGAAATAGCATCAAAAAAAATTTAATTTTAAATTTTATTTACAAAACCTATAGCTAACCCGATTAGCATTACTCCATGAAGACAACTAATTAATTATCTATCCTAAAATAATATAAAAACATCTTGCTTAAAAGCACTAAATCAACTAAGAATCATTATTTTAATATTAATTTAGTTGGAACAAATTATGGGTCAAAAAAGCAATCCTAATAGTTTAGCAGAGAAGCAAACAAATAATATTAACTATGATGATTTTCCTTACGAAAGCTTTCCTTTTACTTATACAAGACCGGAGCATTTAAGAACTATAGGTCTAGTATTTGGCATGCAACCTCCTATGGTAGAGAATGCTAGGATACTTGATATTGGTTGCGGTGAAGGCGGTAATATGATCAATTTTGCTGAAAGTTACCCACAATCTTATTCTTTAGGTATTGATTTGTCAAAAACACAAATTGATAATGGACTAAAAGTAGTAAATAGTTTAGGTCTAAAGAATATCGAGCTAAAACACTTATCGATATTGGATATTGATGAATCATTTGGTAAATTTGATTATATAATCTGTCATGGGGTAATCTCTTGGGTACCGGACGAGGTTCGTGAAAAGATTTTTGCCATATCTAGTAAATTATTAAGTCCTAACGGTATTGCCTTTATCAGCTATAATACTCTACCAGGCTGGAATATGCAAAAAACTATTAGAGATATGATGATGTTTCATAGTGCTATCTTTACTGATAAGCATGATAAACTACAACAAGCTAAATTATTATTAGATTTTGTTAGTGATTCTCTAAAAGAAAAAGAGACTCATTATTCTAAGTTTTTACACCATGAAACTAACGCTCTTAAAAATTTATCTAATTCATATTTGTTACATGAATATCTTGGAGAAGAAAATATAGCTTTTTACTTCCAAGAATTTATAAGTAACGCTAGAAAGCATAATTTAAATTATCTTGGAGACTCTTCACTTGCTGCAATGTTTGTCGGTAATTTGCCGGAAAAGACTGCAGAAAAATTACAATCGATAAATGATATTGTAAGAACTGAACAATATATGGACTTTATTAGTAATCGTAAATTTAGAACTACTTTGCTATGTCACGATAATGTCAGGCTCAATAGGGCAATTGAACCAAGTAAATTATCAGACTTTCATACTACTCTTGATATCAGACCAGCCACACCGGAAAATGAAGCAGATATTAGTAATGCAGTAGAATTGGGGTTTTACTGTAGCAATTCAGAATCTCCTGATATTTCAACGTCTTCCCCTATAATGAAAGCAGTTTTCTATACCTATGCTGATAATATTGGTAATCCTTTGACTTTAGATCAAATTACTACATTGGCTATGAAAAAGTTAGAAAAATTGCAGCTTAAAGATTTTAAAGAAGAATTAGATTCTGTAATTATCCAACTGGTGCTACAAGGATATGTACAAATATTTGCAACAAAACCTATTTCAATATATAATATTTCGTCAAAACCAAAAGTAAGTAACTTTGTAAGATATCAGGCTCAAAAATTAGGCGAAACTAATTTGTTTGTGACAAATCGGATTAACCATTTTGTTCCATTGAGGTTACATGAAAAATATATTATTGAATTATTAGATGGTACAAATTCTATCCAGCAGATTGAAGAAAAAATATTTGAAAAATTTGCTTCTGGACTATTAGTGGCGTCTGATAAAAATGGTATAGTAAGTGACGAACAGCTTATAAAGCCATATATTACCCATTGTGTAAATGTTTGCTTACAAAAATGCAAAATGAATTATTTATTAATTGGATAAAATAATGTTAGTTGAAAAAATTACTACCCTAGCTAATAATTCTGAAGAGATAAATGTAATTATCGAGATTCCAATGCAAAGTAATCCGGTAAAATACGAGATTGATAAAAAATCAGGGACACTATTTGTTGATAGATTCATGCAAACTGCCATGTTTTACCCTGGTAATTATGGATTTATCCCACATACTATGTCAGAAGATGGTGACCCAGTAGATGTATTGGTCATAGCACATTATCCTGTTGTACCTGGTTGCGTAATTAGATCACGCCCCATTGGAGTTTTAATGATGGAAGATGAATCTGGATTGGATGAAAAAATTATTGCGGTACCTAGCTCTAAGCTAGATATTACTTTTGATTCAATAAAAGATTTAGATGATCTTTGCCCAATGTTAAGACAACGAATAGTACATTTCTTTGAACATTATAAAGATATAGAAAAAGGTAAATGGGTGAAGGTAATTGGCTGGGAAAACGCTCAAAAAGCTAAAGGGTTAATTGATACAGGTATATCAAGGGCAAAGAGTTAGCTTTGATATAGTTGCATATACTCAAAATTGGAATAACAAATGAAAGGCGAGGGATATACATTATTTCGTTCTGGAATTATAATAGCTTTATTTACCTTAATTTCTCGTATATCTGGTCTTGCTAGAGAATTATTTGTCGCTTCATTATTTGGAGCTGGTAGTGTTGCTGATAGTGTTAATGTTGCTTTTAAATTACCCAACCTATTTAGGCGTATTTTTGGCGAGGGGGCTTTATCAGTCGTTTTTGTCCCTATTTTTAATACAAAAATCATAGAATCTCGTGAGGCGGCACGCCATTTCACCGGCGTTATATTTACTATTTTACTAATTACTTTAGTAATGGTAGTAGTACTAATGCAACTTATGATGCCTTCCTTAATGTTTATTATTGCTCCTGGTTTTCATGGATATCCAGAGAAATTTAATTTAACAATTGCTCTGTGCCGTATCACTATGCCATATTTGGTTTTTATTTCGATAGCGGCGATGCTTGGGGGTATTCTAAATTCAGTAAAGAGGTTCGCAGCTTTTGCTTTTTCTCCGATTATTTTAAATATTCTTGTGATTATTACAACGGTAGCATTACAAGAACGTATATCTGCCCCTATATCGATTAGTTTATCTCTGGTGATTGCTGGCTTATTACAAATCATTTTTATGTTTTATTGTGTCATTAGAGTTGGTTTATCGTTTCCACTAGTTTTTGATCCATATAATAGAGATGTCAAAAAGTTTTTGTCCAATATGGGACCGGCGGTTGTTAGCTCAGGATTTCAGCAGCTTAGCTTATTTATCTCGCAATCAATAGCTAGCTTCATCGAAGGGGCAATTTCAATATTATCTTATGCAGATAGAATATACCAATTTCCTTTATCAATAATAGGGGTGACTTTTGGTACTATATTATTACCAGAATTATCGAAAACCTACCAAATAAATGACTTAGAGAAAGCAGCAAAAATCCAAAATAATGCTATTAAAGTTGGGCTGTTATTATCTTTACCAGCTACCTTTGGTATTATTGTGCTATCAGAACCAATCATTCATATAATATATCAGCGGGGGGCTTTTACTTATGCTGATACCATTAAAACTGCTGAGGCTATTTCTGCTTTTTCCCTTGGGTTACCAGCTTTTATACTAGCCAAAATTTTAATGCCGATTTTTTATGCTAATCATGATACGAAAACTCCTTTAAAAATAACCTTATATTCCCTTACAGTGAATACTATATTAAATATTGTTATGATGAGGCAATTTGGTCATCTTGGTATAGCTCTTGCCTGTTCTATTACCGCTTGGTATAATGTTTGGTTGTTATACGTACACACAAAGAAATATGGTCTTTCTTTTATTGATACAAAATTATACTCATTTTGTGGCAAGATTTTATTAAGCTGCATAATAATGACACTAGTAATTTGGGTAATTAAACATTATTATGCCCAATATTATTATGCCGAATTCTTATTAGTAAAAGCTTTTATGCTAGCAGCAACAATTATAGTTGGAATAGCAACGTTTTTTCTAATGGTTTTTTGTTTTAAGCTTTATCCAAAGAAATGTATTAATGATGAAAACTGAGTCTAATTATCAAGATTTTTTGAAGACTATAGCCATGATAACTATGGTAATAGATCATTTGGGGTTATATTTTTTTCCTGAGTACGAAATAATGCGAGTTATTGGTCGTACTACTATGCCGATTTTTTGCTTTTTTGCTGGCTATAATTTTCATACAAAACCAAAAATTAGAATTTTGGTAGTTGGAGTTCTGCTATATATTTTTACTACCATATTATTTAGGGAATTTACTGTAACTAATATACTTATCCCTATTTTTTTAGGACAATGCTATCTTTATTATTTTCGTAATAGCTTAAATAATTTTTTCTATAAAGGCTATTGTCATGTTGTTTTCCTTGGCTCTCTTTGGTTCTGTAGTTGGTTCCTTATTGATTACGGAACCTTATCTATGGCTATCATGCTACTTGGCTATATTGCTAAGCATGATCTAGGTAATCTCAGGCTTACCATTGCAATATCTATAATTTTGTCCATAATGCATACCATATCTATTTTTCAGTTTTCGTATATTTACGTATTTATAGTCATTATATTCGGGGTTTTAGGATATATATTTATGGTCGCAAGAAATTTTGAGCAGAAAATTGCTGTAAATTTACGGATTATCAGTCATAATGCTTTATATATCTATGCTATACATCTAACAATTTTACAGTTTTTATTTTTTAAACTCTACTTATATAATTAAATCACCTTATGTATATACCTGATCAACTTAGTGTCATCCCTACGAAAGCATGTATCTATACTAGATTCCCGCTTACGCGAGAATGACAATAGTGGGTGGAAATGATGGATTGCCACGCTCACATACATTCGCTCGCAATGACTCATATGTACTCCAAAGGTCATTGCGAGAGGGCGTAAGCCGACGAAGCAATCCATAAATTATATTCAATTCAGGAGAATTTTGGGCTAGGAGCGACGACATCACCAACTTCTCATCAATTGACTATATATATAAATCAATTTAAACAACTACTATATGCAAGATATTCCCACTAATATTGAACAGCTTTCTGAATTAGAGGCAAAAGATTTATTAAAACAACTAGCAAATAAGATAGAAGAATATAATAAAGCCTATCACCAAGAGGATGCTCCCCTAATTTCTGATGCTGAGTATGATCAATTATTTAATTTAAATCTTGAACTTGAAAAAAAATTTCCTCATCTGATACTAGAAAATAGCCCAACTAAACAAATTGGTAGTTCTGTAGCAGAGAAATTTTCGAAAGTAACACATATCCATCCGATGTTTTCGCTTAGTAATGCCTTTGATAGTGAAGATGTATCAGAATTTATCAATAGAATAAAGAATTTTCTACGACTTGATGGTTTTCCGGCTATTTTTTGTGAACCTAAAATAGATGGTTTGTCTTTTTCTGCTACCTATGAGAATGGGATACTTACAAGGGCTGCAACAAGGGGTGATGGCTTGATTGGGGAAGATATAACGGAAAATATCAAGACTATCAAGAATTTTCCTCATGCAATAGTTGCGACATCAGCAATTTTAGAAGTAAGAGGAGAGGTTTACATTAATAAGCAGGATTTTCTATTATTAAATCAAGCTCAAGAATTATCCAAAAAAGATAAATTTGCCAATCCGCGTAACGCGGCTGCTGGGTCATTAAGACAGTTAGATTCAAACGTTACGGCAACTAGACCCCTACAATATTTTGTCTATGCTGTGGGGAGTAGCAGTAGCAAAATAGCTGATTCTCAAGATATTTTATTAGATAAGTTAAAAGAGTTAGGGTTTATCGTCAATAATATAGGGAAATTAGCTTGTTCTGAAGATGAGATGAAATCTTTCTATGAATATTTGAATTCATCTAGAGAAGAATTACCTTATGAAATTGATGGTGTTGTATATAAGCTAAATGATTTTGCTTTGCAGCAAAGAATGGGCTTTATTGCAAGGAGTCCAAGATTTGCTATTGCTCATAAATTTCCGGCGATTATTGGTCAAACTAAACTAATTAACATTACTCTACAAGTAGGTAGAACCGGTGTATTAACTCCAGTTGCTGAGTTAGAGCCGCTTTCTATTGGTGGAGTTAGGGTATCACGAGCTACCTTACATAATTATCAGGAAATTATCAGAAAAGACATACGAATCAATGATTATGTATTTTTGCAGAGAGCCGGTGATGTCATACCGCAAATTACTGCTGTAGATTTTACCAAACGCTCTAGTGAATCGCTAAAAATCGATATGCCGAAGCTTTGCCCATCTTGTGGCTCTCAGTTACATTATAATCAAGAAACTATAATTATTCGTTGCGATAATGGTTTAAATTGTCCTGCTCAAAATTATGAACGAATTTGCCATTTTACATCTAAAAATGCTTTAGATATAGATGGTTTGGGGAAAAAGCAAATAGAATTTTTGCTGGAAAAATCTTTAATAGAAAATCCTGTGGATATTTTTTATTTACAAAATAATAATGAAAAAAACTTAGTCAAGCTTGAAAATATGGTAGGATGGGGGCGAAAATCTGTAGAAAACCTATTTGCCAATATTGACAAAGCCAAAACCGTTTCCCTAAATAGATTCATTTATTCCCTAGGAATCAGACATATTGGTGAACAAACCGCCAAATTACTTGCTCGAGAATTTCAGAATTATAATGATTTCATAACAGCTATGGAATCTTTGTTAAAAGGTGAACAGCCAATTTACCAAAGGTTAAATGATCTGGAAGGAATAGGCGATAAGATTTTGCTAGATATTATCGACTTTTTTGATATTAAAGAAAATTTACAAACTATTCAGCAACTGAGTAAAATTCTAAATATTCAAGACCATAATCAACAAACAACTAAAACTGCATTATCTGGCAAGATTGTGGTATTTACTGGATCATTACTAACTCTCTCAAGAGCAGAAGCCAAATCTCAGGCAGAAAAATTAGGAGCTAAAGTAGCCAGTAGCGTTTCGTCTACCACTGATTTAGTAGTGGCAGGTAGCGATGCTGGTAGTAAACTCAAGAAAGCTAAAGAGCTGGGGATTAACATTATTGATGAAGATGAGTGGCAAAAATTAGTACTCTTACGCCCTACTCTATAGTATAAAAAGAGCAAAAATGGATTGCTTCGTCGGCTTATGCCTTCTCGCAATGACGTTATCTGTCATTGCGAGACCACATAGTGGTCGTGGCAATCCACACTTATTGGATTGCTTCGTCGGCTTATGCCTTCTCGCAATGACGTCATCTGTCATTGCGAGACCGTGTAATGGTCGAAGCAATCTATTTCTAATTATTTTCCTGGGTTATTTCGTCAACCTAAAATTTTCCTTGCTAATAAACATTGACCACATACGACTTTTAAACTATCCGGTCTAAAACCCACTTCCCTTTCTAATTTTCGATAGTCGCCACTAAAGCAGCTTTCTGCAATGATACTTTTTAGGAAAAAAATCATCATAAGAAAATAAAATTATTTTACGCTTTATAAGTTGGTTAAGTTGTCTATAATCCGATTTAATTAAATTAATTTGATAAGATCTAGATGAGTAAACCTAAGTCCGTTTTTTTATCAGCAATTTTAGGAAATATACTAGAATATTACGATTTCACAGTATACTCCATATTTTCACTAATGATTGGTCGTACGTTTTTTTCTGAAAGTTCAGAATTTATACAAATAATGTTAAGTCTTTGTGTATTCGCGGTGGGGTTTGTTACTAGACCAATAGGCGGTATATTTTTTGGTTATATTGCAGATAAATATGGTAGGCGGATATCCTTGATTATTTCTATGCTTGGTATGACTATACCCACATTCACTATAGGGTTAATCCCTTCTTATTCTAGTATAGGAATTTGTGCACCTATAATATTGATTATAATGCGTCTCTTACAAGGTTTGTGTATTAGTGGTGAAGGTGCTGGAGCGGCTATTTTTATTCTAGAGCATCATCAAAATTTACGTCCGGGTTTTACGGCGGGTTTAGTGAATGGTTCAAATATTGCTGGTACATTAATTGCTGCTTTTGTCGGAATTATTATTGAGCAATATTTTTATCATCTTGATTTTGCCTGGCGTTTCGCATTTTTATTAGGTGGAGTTCTGGGGTTGGTTGGCTTTTATTTACGCCTTCGTATATCAGAGACTCCCATTTTTAAAATGTTAGCTGAACAGAAAAAAACTTTAAAAGCTCCTTTTATCAACGTAGTCAGGACAGCTTGGAAGGCAATGTTTTTAACATTTTGTATTGGAGCAGTTGCTAGTAGTATCATATATTTAATAAAAACTTATATCAATGTGTATTACCGCAATGTTATGCATTTTGATAATACAACTGCTCTTATTTATTTATTATATGCCAACTTTATATCAATGATATCTATGCCATTATTTGGTGGATTAACTGATATTATAGGAAAATTTAAAGTGCTAGTTTTAGTAAGTATAGCGGTCTTAATACTAATTTTACCTACTATATTATCTATGTCATTACCGTCCATATGGCAACAAATTTTTGCTCTGACTATCTTGGGCATTCTTGGTGGGGCAATAGCTGGAACAGCCTATAGCGTCATTATAGTATTATTTTCTCCTGAACAAAAATTTTCTGGGGTAGCTTTTAGTTACAATTTGGGTATTGCCATGTTTGGTGCCACTTCTACTGTTATTTCGCGTTGGCTTGTTGAAGAAACAGGCTTGTTTTATGCTCCTGCCTTTTATATTATAACTATTTATAGTATATTTTTAGTTATCATTTATTTTATGAGGAATGAAATAAGACGATTAATTAAGGCTAATAACTACAAGAGAGAAATAAATTGAGAAATTATTTTATAGCTTTCCATCATTGCAAGGAGCTACTTTAGTAGCATTGAAGCAATATGCCAAATTTTATGGATTGCCACGACCACTATGTAGTCTCGCAATGACCTATACGTCTATAACTCGTCATTGCGAGGAGCTACTTTAGTGGCGACGTGGCAATCCTGTTTTGTACCATCACTTAACTATAAGGATTATATATGCCAGAGATATTAGATTACGAAGAATTAAAAACCCGTCTAGATAAAAGCATAGCATTAATGGAAAAAAAAAATTGCTATTATAGATGATTTAAGAAGCAACAAGGAAAAGACACCTACTACAGAACAAATGGAAATACTATCCAGTGGAGAAGGATTACATACAGAGGGAACTGCTCTGGCACTTCAAGCAAAATCCAATGCTCGAGCAAAACAGGGCATAGATTATCAACCAGTGGTAATTAAAGATCAAGCAAGTATGGACAAAGTTGTAAACATAGTGAAACAAAAAGCTGACTCTAAGCAGCCTTTCCACTACGATCTTATTTTACAATTGAAGGGAAATCATTGCACAGCTCTTCAGATAGATTCTGATGGTGATACTACAAAGTTATTCTGCATTGATTCTGTTCCTCTGAAAGAGCATTTATATAATATGTGGGATATGTTAAAGATTGCTGACTTAGTTAATGCTGAGATTAATATATATCCAGAGGGCGGTATACAAACCTCCTCTCGTGGCTGTGCTACTTTTAGCATTCAAAATTTAAATACTATGTCAAATCTTGGAGCTAAGAATTTGGAGCAATATTTGCTACCAATGTCTAGTAAGGGAAAAATTTCACAACTCACGTCAATTCGGGATAAGGTTATAATTTAGAGGAAAGTCGAAATTGCAATTTATGGAAGGTTTATTTTTCTTAAGAGAATAGGCAACTAGTGTAGAAAGTATATGAACAAAAGCATTTATGAGAACGTTCGCTGAGCTGTGTCAGTATAGAATATCATAGTCTAAAATTCAACCTATCAGGGAAGAAAATATCTAGCTGGGAAACGGTTACCGCCCAATCTGGGATTGGCATATTCCACTTTGCTGTAATCTGTTTTATAGCACAAAAAACCAATTTGAACAAGGCATTTTCACTTG
>NZ_MWZE01000140.1 GCF_002259525.1 Rickettsia endosymbiont of Culicoides newsteadi
CACTAAATGGTTTTGCTTTATAGTACATTGAAGAACGATTAATCTTTAATAATTCATATTGCCTTGTCTTTGGTAACATTGCTAGCTTGGAATCGACAAGTTCTTTTCTATTTGATAAGTCCAAGCTTTGTAGCTTTCCCACAGCCCAATCTCTCTCTACTATTGTTTTTCCAAGAGTTTTCGCTAATTCATCATTTTGTTCTTTCAGCATATTAATTTGTTCCTGATATTTACTTACCAGTTTTGCTGGTTCAAAAGCCAATGCTGCATTTGATATAAATTGTTTTTTCCAATTACTAATTGTCTTTGAGTTTATCTCATATTTTGATGCTATCACTGATAATGGACTCTCTTCTTTCAGCACTTCTAATACTATCCTAGTTTTTTCTTCAGCACTAAAAACTCTTGCTTTTTCTTTTGTCATTTTTTCTCCTAATTTTTTCTTATTATTTTATCTTAATTAGGAAACTTTTAACTCTATTTTTTTTGTCCATTTTCTTCAGTCCATTATAATTAGTCGTTATAAGCCATCTTATGATCAATTAAAACAAGTCGTCTATAATAGTATTAAATATTCTTTCTTAACGGAAGAGGAAAAGAAAAAACAACTTAATTTGCTTGATAAAAAGTTTATTCTTTTTGAAGAAAATATAGCTTTTCATAGTAAAGCGTTTATCGATATATCCAAAAATGTAAAAAAGAATAATATTTGATAAAAAAGAAAGCAGATGCAGTCATGAATCAACTATATCTAAAAGTTTTCACATTTTTTTGAATATATCCTCTCTTCAATCTCGTGACGAAAATGACGAATTAAACCTTGAATAGGCCAAGCAGAGGCATCTCCAAGACCGCAAATAGTACGCCCCTCGATCATTTTAGTCACGTCTAACAATTGATCTATTTCTTCTATTTTTGCCTGACCTCGTACTAATCTCATCATAATTCGCCACATCCACCCTGTGCCTTCTCTGCATGGGCTACACTGACCACAAGATTCATGCATGTAGAATTTACTAAGCCTGGCAATAGCATAAATAATATCTGTAGAATTATCCATGACAATAATTCCACCAGTCCCAAGAGCCGAGCCAGCTAATTTCAAACTATCAAAATCCATTGCCAAATCTTCACATAGTGACTTTGGTAACAATGGTACTGACGAACCACCTGGAATAATAGCTTTCAGATTATCCCAACCACCACGTACACCTCCAGCATATTTTTCTATCAATTCCTTTAAAGGTATGCCCATAGCTTCTTCAGCATTACATGGTCTATTTACGTGACCAGAAATACAGAAAATTTTCGTGCCGGTACTGTTAGGCTTCCCGATTGAAGCAAACCAATCCCCCCCACGTCTAAGTATAGTAGGTACAACGGCAATTGACTCAACATTATTAATAGTTGTTGGACAACCATATAAGCCGAAATTAGCTGGAAATGGTGGTTTCAGTCTAGGAAATCCCTTGTTACCCTCTAAACTCTCGAGTAGAGCTGTTTCCTCGCCGCAAATATATGCCCCAGCCCCTCTATGCAAATAAATATCAAGTTTATACCCAGTACCACAAGCATTATCACCTATAAAACCAGCATCATAAGCTTCATCTATAGCCCGTTGCACATTGGATGCTTCGTTATAAAATTCACCACGAATATATATATAGCAAGTATGTGCGTTAATAGCAAAACTGGCAAGCAAACAGCCTTCAAGCAATTTGTGCGGCTCATGTCTTAAAATATCACGATCCTTGCATGTACCAGGCTCTGATTCATCAGCATTAACTACTAAATAGCTAGGTTTCGGGTGTTCTTTAGGCATAAACGACCATTTGAGACCAGTTGGAAATCCAGCACCGCTCCGTCCTCGCAAACCTGATTTTTTTATTTCATCAATTATCCATTCTCTACCTCTAATAATAAAATCTTTTGTATTATCCCAATCTCCACGTTGCTGGCTACTTATTATATCATATTTTTTCTGTCCACTAAGATTAGAAAAAATTTTATTGCTAGTTTGTAACATAATTTACTCTTAGAATATCTACAAATGAGAGTATAGATGAAGGTAAATAATTGTGAAGAATAAATTTAGGGGTTTTTATCAGGATAGTTTAAAAGTCGTAATTTTAAGCCACCAAGATCCAAATTTACGTCAATTCGGGATAAGGTTATAATTTAGAGGAAAGTCGAAATTGCAATTTATGGAAGGTTTATTTTTCTTAAGAG
>NZ_MWZE01000141.1 GCF_002259525.1 Rickettsia endosymbiont of Culicoides newsteadi
ATCTAATCAATGTTACGGTGTATACGAAGATATCGTTGCTAATGCTTGCTATGCCTGGAATCAACTTAGTAAAAATGCAACTTTAGTAAAATCAATTATGTATAGAGAGTGGATTAATATACCGCGTTAATTATTTCAATTGGTATTATTCATAAATATTCCACTTCGCAAGAAAAAATGGTGTGGAATATGTTTGTCATGATGGCTCAATCTTACGTAGATAACCTTAGAGATAACGTAAATCGTAGTATTGCTCAAAAGCTCCGTCAAGGAGAGTGGATAAGTACAGCCCCTATAGGCTATTTGCATATAAAAAGCAATAATAGCAGAGATAGAGGCAAAGGTAAAATAATAGTTGACCCAGATCGTGCTCCTTTGATAAAAAAAGTATTTGAAACATATGCTATAGGTACTCATACTCTATCTGAGATGCTAGAGAAGACAAAAGAATGGGGATTACGTAATGCTAGAGGTAATCAAGGTCAGTTATGTCAATCGCATATTTATTCGATTATTACCAATCCATTTTACTATGGAGTAATGAGAATATTAAAAACTAAAAAAGAATACCCACATATCTACCCGCCTATTATTACCAAGGAGGTATTTGATGCTTGCCAGGCAGTGAGACTTGGTTGGAACAAAAAACCATTTAAATATGGAGAAAAAGAGTATATATTTAGAGGATTAATAAAATGTGTAGCTACTGGTAGGCTAGCTACTACTGAAACTAAAAAGAAAACATATGCAAATGGTAAAACTGAAGAATGGATATATTTAAGAACCTGGGATTCTAATAACCATAATAGGAGAATATACGTGAAAGAAGAAATAATATTAAAAGAAGTAGAAAAGGTTTTTGAAACACTAAGATTAGAGCCTGAGTTACTGAAAGAAGTAATATCTTGTATAAAAAGCTCAGCAAAAATTGAACAAGATTACCATAAGAACCGTATATCTGAATTACAATCTGAACACACAAAGATGAAAACTCGTATGGATAAGCTAACAGATTTATTTTTAGATGGCGATATTACAAAAGCAGAACATGAAGAGAAACGTGAACAGTTAATACAAAAACGTGAGGATATTGTCAACGAAATAGCAAGTCACGACAATGCCGATGATAAATTTTCAGAATGCCTAATCAACTTAGTAGAACTGGCTTCCGGAGCAGCAGAAGCCTTCAAAGGTTCCACTGCCGAAGGAAACGTAAATTGATAAATTTAGTATTTGTTAACCTGGAAATAAAAGGCGGGAAGCTAGACTTTAAGCTACGTCCACCGTTTGATATGTTCGTAAAATGTACCAAAATCGAAGAATGGCGCACCCTAAGGGATTCGAACCTTTGACCTACGGATTAGAAATCCGTTGCTCTATCCAGCTGAGCTAAGGGTGCGTATATTCGCAAGCTTTCAAGAATTGCTTTTTACAAATATCATGGTCAGTTCTTTGTCATTCATTTTTATAATTCTTTAAATCTCAAAAGCAATATATTTTCAAAAAATAATTCTTCAAAGCATTTGACTATAGATACAAAGCTGTTTGTTTTATATCAGCTAAGATTATCTTTTTCAAGTGTAAAAAATAATAATTTGGGAGTGTTCGTCAAACTGTGTCAAGTTAAAAAAATAATCTTTTAAATATATAAAATAAAGATTATTGATGTTGTAAATAGCGAAGAATGTGGATAAGTTACTATCAACTTATCCACATGTTCTTCGCATAAAATAATAGGAAATTTGACATGAGCAAACCAATGAAACCAATTCAACTAGACCAAGTATCGCAAATACTTAATCAAGATAAATGTATAGAAATCATTCAAGGACTATACCAAGGTAAACCGCTACTTGGTGCAGGTGGACTGCTAACATCATTAGTTAAAGATTTTACACAACTTGCCCTAGAAAGTGAAATGGATTGTCACTTACTGGAAAATAGTTTAGAACAAGGGAATAACCGGAGAAATGGTCTTACTACTAAAACTATGAAGACGGCTTCAGGTTCTTTTGAACTTGAAACGCCAAGAGATCGTAATGGTACTTTTGAACCACAATTAATAAAAAAAAGACAGACTATTTTAAATGAAGAGTTAGATAATAAAATATTAGGCCTGTATGCTCTTGGAACTTCTTACGAAGGGATTGCTGGACACCTACAAGAGATATATGGTGTAGAGGTATCAGCTGCGACGATT
>NZ_MWZE01000142.1 GCF_002259525.1 Rickettsia endosymbiont of Culicoides newsteadi
ATAGTGACAATAATAATTTCATGGGAATTATATCTCTAAATTGCTAAATTTTTGTCTAGACAAAGGAGACCACCATACATCATAACCTTGGAGCTATGATGAAAATTTTTAGGGATTCTTTTAACGTAATAGATAAAAGCACCACTGATTTTTTACTAGACTTATGGGCATCTTTCTTCCTTGTAGTTCCTAGTGTATCAACAACTTTTGCATCTGTAGAGAAAATGTTAAAGGATATCCCTGCCAATTCTCTTGGATGGCTTATTATTGATGAAGCTGGGCAGGCTTTACCGCAAGCTGCTGTAGGGGCTATAATGAGAACAAAACGTGTTATAGTGACAGGGGATCCTCTACAAATAGAACCAGTGGTTGATTTACCTGACAATTTAACAAAAAGTATATGTAAACAATTTTCAGTAGATCCAAAACGTTTCAATGCCCCAGAAGCATCAGTGCAAACCCTATCAGATTTTGCAAATTCATATATTTATGAATTTGATACTAAGCACGGAAGTCGTTTGGTTGGTGTGCCTTTACTAGTACATAGACGTTGTGGAAATCCTATGTTTGATATTTCTAATATAATTGCTTATGGAGAATCTATGGTTCACGCCAAGAGTTCTGATAGCAGCTCTGCAATACATAAGTGTCTTGGTTCTTCTAAATGGTTTGATGTTCAAGGAGAAGCGTCAGATAAGTGGTGTCCAGAAGAAGGGCAAAAGGTACTTGAACTATTAGGTACATTAAAGAGTGCTGGAATACAGCCAAATCTGTATATTGTGACACCTTTTAGAGTTGTTGCGAATAATTTACGCAAAATTATAAAAGATAGTCATATTTTAAAATCTTGGATAACTACAGATAGCTATTCTTGGCTTAATGAGCGAGTTGGAACAATACATACTGTCCAAGGTCGAGAAGCTGAAGCGGTAATTTTAGTATTAGGGGCACAAGGATCAGACCAAGATGGCAGTCGAGTATGGGTAGGCAAATTTCCTAACATCTTAAATGTAGCAGTTACCCGTGCTAAAGAAGTTATTTATGTTATAGGAAATAGGGACTTATGGAAAGAAGTTGGAGTATTCCGTGAGCTAGACAGTAGAATTAATTAAGTCTATTGTAGTCAATTTTTGGGGAATTGATATGAACTAATCTCCGAAATTATTTCAAGTATTAGGGCTATTTCGTTTAAAATACTATCCGCAACTTCTGGTGCAGACTCTCGGTAATTGTAATGTATTCTGTACACATTATAAACTTCTGTGTCTCCAATATGAAAGGTTCCACTTGGATAACTTATGCCTATGTTATCTCCTATCTGTTTTGCAGAAATATTTGAGTAAGCTGCAATTACTACTTGTTTTAGATTAGCAATAACTTCAGGTGTGTCGTGTATTGTAAGCAAAAGATGTGATTGACCTTCTGTAGAAAGAGATGAAAGCATATCTGTATAACTTCCAAAACCATACATATCATATGCCATCTGTCCTGGAACATCAAAATGTCTATCTTGCCACGGTCGCCAAAATTCAGTGTTTTCAACTTCATTCAAATTTAATTGTGTTAGTTCACCAACCAACTTGGCAGCTAGTTGATCATTTTCCACCATTCTTGTATTAGATGTAGGATTATCCTGAAAATCGCTTAAATATTCGTATATTTTGCTTACTAAAGCCTGTTGTTCATTAAGTTTGCTTTGCAATGTTGCAAGATTATTTTGCTTACTAGTGAGATTATATTGAATATTACGAAATAACAATATCAAAAACCTAATTTGTGGTTGCTATATTATTTCTAAAAACCCATATATTTTATAAGGTATACAATATATTTTGGTATGTAAAGTGTATTTTGTAAAAAATTAGTGAAATATTTAGTTTAGTGGCAATTATACAATGATTATATAATTTTAGTTGTAGGTAGAATTTAATTTATACACATTATTTTCTTACGACTCCTTAGACAAAAAAATCCCTAAAATACTTTATTATGCGAATTTTGGATAAGAAGTTAAAAAATTTATAATTTTTTACTGATAAATAGTTAGTGCAAGTTATTATTATGTTATAATGAAATATATAAGCAAGTTATGATTAAATAACATGTTCATGAGTTGTCATAAATTATTTAGACATAAGAGTGAATTTTAGTTGATTGAGTAAAGTATGAAAGAACAAA
>NZ_MWZE01000143.1 GCF_002259525.1 Rickettsia endosymbiont of Culicoides newsteadi
AATCCGTAACTGCTAGAAAATCTTTCATCTAGTAAACTACATTCAGTTAAATTATTCAAATCTGAAAACAAATTAGCTTTAGCAACACGCAATATGCCGGTAATGACGCCTTTTTGTAATGAATCATTGGTTTTAAGACTATTGCCAAATATTGCCCGAAATAGTTTAAGTACCTGATTAAATTCTTCTGTATGACCAAATTCCATGTAGGAACTATTAATTGGCGTATCATATTCGTCAATTAGTATGTAAACTTTCTGATTAAAATGTTTATAAAGTAAATCGCTTAGAAATTTCAAACTATTCTCAAGTTCTACTTTGTTAAACTTTCCAGAAAAATATCTAGTTAATTGCTCTTTTTCCGCTTCTTCCAATAAATACTCTTTCTCACTTACATAACGTTTTAAATAACGATAATTACTAAATAGCCTAGTTATTTGATAGCTGATTTTACTTTCAATCTCCTCATAACTACTGCCCCTAACGCCCTTGAAACTTATAATAATAACTGGAAATTGACCTTGACGTTTCATAGAGTTTGCTACATTAGCAATTTTTAATGGCTTTAGTTCTTTAGTCTCATCAAAGCCTAAATCCACCTCTCCACCAGCAAATAGTTTATAGTTCACTCTTTGTTCTTGTGGTATAGGATTGCCATGTTGATCTACCTCTATCTCAAAAAATCTCCGCACCATATCCATATTCAAGCTCTTCCCCCATCGCCTTGGACGGGTGATTAAGGTGACATCTCCAGTATCAATCAATAGTTCTTTGATCATTAAACTCTTATCAACAAATACGTTGCTATTAAGCAATAATTTCTTAAAATCATCAGTACCAACTAGCATGGTTGGTTGATCATCAACATTATTTTTGTTTGTTTCTTCTACCATTGTTTTCACGTATTCCTTCCAACTATAATATCATTATACTACTTTTTTATTGTCCACTAATAGCTAATTAGCAAAATTTTTATAATTTTTTGTTTTTTTATAGTGAATTAACCTGAATTAACACCCAGTACTATATAATTATGCAGCTTTAGAAAATGTTATAATTTCAGTGCCGTTGTTAGTTGTTATGTGCAACTCTGCTTTATCTACTTGACTCGGTGTAAAAATCTTTCCGTCCAAATGAAATTTAGCAATATCTGGTAAATGATCGCTATTACCCGCGTAAACATTTTTCATGATTTTTTTAAGATTTTCGATATCTTGTAACTTGTTAAATTTGACAGTAATTTTCTCATATAAATCCCCTGTAGTATCTGTATTCCAAGGGAATTATTATACCATAAAAAATCACAATTTACATCATATTTCGTGATATTTTTACCTCGTGTTTTTAATTGTATAATTACCACTAAATTTGATATTCCACAAATTTCTTTAAAAAATACTTTACATATTAAAATATATTAATATTATACAAAGCATATTAGGCTTTAATAGTAAAGATTGCTTTATTATATCATAGAATAGGACTCGTGTGAGTCTAAAAAACGTCATTGCAAGGAGATGCTTTGTAACACTACGTCATTGCGAGACGGCGTAAGCCGACGAAGCAATCCATTTTTATGTCATCCCTGCGAAGGCAGGGCTCTATAATATTTTAGGGCTTTTTGGACATTATTTTAGATCCCGCACCGAAGCAGGTATGACACAAAACAGGCTTGCTTCGTCACCGCTAAGCAGCTCCTTACAATGACGTCATACTAATCTAGTTAACTATAAAAAGAGAGAAAAACAATGCCCTTAGAACAAGCCATTATACAACAAATAAGAACTAACACTATTACTACTCTTAACCTTCATGATAAGCAGATAGGAGATGCTGGAGCAAAGGAGCTAGCACAAGTCTTAAAGGGTAATCACTCTATTACTAATCTTTATCTTTGGGGTAACCAAATAGGAGATGCTGGAGTACAGGCTCTAGCGGAGGCCTTAAAGGACTATAATGGTCTCCATATTTTGGACACAAAAATAGAAGAAATGAGATAGAATTCTTTAGCAAAAAAGGAGAGCTAGAGATGAAAAAACAAGTAAGGCAATATAGTGCTGAGGAGAAATCAAAAATTGTCATAGAGACAATCAA
>NZ_MWZE01000144.1 GCF_002259525.1 Rickettsia endosymbiont of Culicoides newsteadi
CAAGTGAAAATGCCTTGTTCAAATTGGTTTTTTGTGCTATAAAACAGATTACAGCAAAGTGGAATATGCCAATCCCAGATTGGGCGGTAACCGTTTCCCAGCTAGATATTTTCTTCCCTGATAGGTTGAATTTTAAACTATGATATTCTATACTGACACAGCTCAGCGAACGTTCTCAAATATTTTGTTATCGCCTTTTTTAAGTGATTATTCTTAATATCTATATTATGTTTTTGAGCTTCGGTAGAATCAATAAAGCCATAGCGATAGAATCGCGTGTTGGTCATTAAAAAAGCAAAATTGATCATTCGATGTTTTAAAAAAATTAGAGGATGGTACATTATAGCTTTTATATAAGCAGACTGCATCTCTTGCAATTTTATAGGGTCTGATGTTGAATTATAAATCCTAGTATCACCAAAGATTAATGTATCAACCCACCTTGCAGTATATTGTGCCTTGAGATTTTCAAAACTATATAAATTTTTGTCTTCTTTAACATAGTCTGGTAATAAATCATCATTATTTATGGCAACACTCACTCCAGCAACATCAAAAAATTGAGGTAATTGCTCTGAATGACCCTCTGTAGAAAAATATTTAGCAAGTGTAATATTACCATATATGATTATTACGGAAATAATACTAGTAGCTGTTATTCTTATCAAAATATTAGTTTTAAGATAAACTGACAATATAAACAAAATCAAAATTGGTGCAATAAATTTAGCTTGAAATTTAACCCCAACAATATAAAAGCAAATCAATAATAATCCAACAACCACCCAGAAAGGTGCTGTTTTTTGTCAATAAGTAAAAAAAATACAAGTAGCTATGCAGAAGAAAGTACCTAAGGCAAAAACTACATCTTTCCAAATTGTTGCAGATTGAGACAATATATTAGGCGAAAGGGCAATTACCAAATATAGATATCTATATTTATTTTGTTGATCTGCATACAGAAGTAGTAGTATTCCACCCCATAAAAATGCTAAATCTACCAATAGCATCAATTGTGGACCTTGATGGATATGATTAATTAACGACCATACTATTGACATTAAAGATGGGTGATGAGAATTATAATTTCCACTAATACTCTGCTGATATTGATCAAAACTATCAGATGACATACCACCAGGATAGGCTGATAAAAAATGAAAAACCAGTAAGATGAAACATAAAATGACAGGATAATATTTATGCCAAAATTCTGTATAAAAAATATTTTTCATAATTTAAAAATCCTTGAGATAATCTATTCTTATGGAATGGATTGCTTCAACCATTACATAGTTTCGCAATGACGTATATGCATCTCAAGCGTCATTGCGAGACCACGCAAGTAGGTCGTGGCAATCCATAAAGCTTGTCATATTGCTTCGTCACCACTAAAACATCTCCTCGCAATAACCTTTGGGTAAAAGTCTTATAAAAAATGATGGTCTATAAGCCGGATTTTGTATAGATAATATTTCTATTATTTATTGCAGTTATTTATCTAGGATAAATGTTACCATTTACCTCAAGCGATCTACCCGCACTACTTCTAGCCAGAGATGCCTAGGAACACGTAAGTTCTGTAGTGCCTATTTGATCTTGCTCTTGGTGGGGTTTACCATGCGTAGCTTGTTACCAACCTACCGGTGTGCTCTTACCACACCATTTCACCCTTACCAAACTATATTATAATTTGGCGGTATATTTTCTGCGGCACTTTCCCTAAAAGATTACTCTCCCGCTGGACGTTAACCAGCACCATATCTCTGTAGAGTCCGGACTTTCCTCGTAAATTCTAGTATAGATTTTTACGCAACTGCACGACCATCGAGGTGATTATGCTTTAATATATTTGCCTAGTCAATGATTTTTTACTAAATTTTTTTACCAGATCACTTAGTGCTAGCTAAAAAGATGCTATTATTGACTTATGCAAGAAGTATAAGATAATAAAGGTTATAAATTTATGGTAGTAAACGTCAATTCGGGATAAGGGATAAGAAAAAATAAAGGAGATATAGGAGTTGCAAGGAGTTAATGCCTGTGATAAATGTTTTTTT
>NZ_MWZE01000145.1 GCF_002259525.1 Rickettsia endosymbiont of Culicoides newsteadi
ATATACAAGGGCAGCTCAATACAGAGCAACAAACTAAACAAAAACTTGAACAACAATTGAATAACGAAACTGTTCAGTTTAAGCAAAAAATAGAAAATATACAAGGGCAGCTCAATACAGAGCAACAAACTAAACAAAAACTTGAACAACAATTGAATAAGAAAATACAAGAAACAAATAAGAAGATTATTAATTTTGAACAACAAAAAGAAACAATACAAGAGCAGCTCACGATAGAGCAACAAACTAGACAACAAATGACTGACGAAAAACAGACTGCAGTTGAGAAGATAGTTCAGCTTGAGGAAAAAATAAAAAATATACAAAAGCAGCTAGAGACCGAACAGGAAGAAAATAAACAACAGCTAGAGAAAGAACAACAAAGTAAACAAAAGCTTGTACAACAAATAACTGACGAGAAACAGGCAGCAGCTGAGAAGATAGTTCAGCTTGAGGAAACAATAAAAAATATACAAGAGCAGCTAGAGAAAGAACAACAAAGTAAACAAGAGCTTGTACAACAAATAAGCGATGAAAAACAGAGAAAAGAACAAGAACTTGAAACATCACGACAACTAGCAGAGGTTTCTATACCAAAAGCAGTAGAAGAAATATCAACCATTACTGGGATAGCTCCTCTAATGCCAAGAATAATGTCGGCAAATAGCAATATACTTTTTAATAGAATGCCCGTAATATTTAAAAGCATTGGAGCAGGTGATGAAGAAGAATCTTTTAGTAACATATCAAAAGGTTTGTGGATTAGAGGTTTGTATAGCATAAGTAAGCAGAATATGTCCCCAAATATTACAGGTTATAAGAGTAATAGCAGAGGTATTGTTATTGGGTTTGATGTTGGAACAAAGAAAGAGGTAGGGGACTTATTTGGTATTGCATATAGTCATATATGTTCTGATTTTAAATTCCAAAATCAGAATAATAAAATTTTGCTCTCTGGTCATATTATATCCATCTATGGTCAGAAGAATTTGGGGTATAATTTGTCATTACAAGGAGTGTTATCTACCACACGTAATTATGTCACCAACAAGTCCATGCGTTCTATAGATGATAAAACATACAATATATCTGGTAAATATTGGAATAATAGCTATCATTTTGATACCAGACTTAACTATAATATTGGGCTTTCTAAAGGTTTTACCATGATTCCTGGTATAGGTATTAGATATGAACAATATCAAGATAGTGCTTATACTGAGACTAATAAAGAAACATATAATTTATCTATGGCAGCTAAGTCACAAAATTTCTGGATCGGCTCTATTGGTAGTAAATTATTGTTACCAGCTCTACCAATTACTCAGAATGTAACAATTATTCCAATAATACATGGCTTTATTGAAAAATATTTTAATAATAAAAATCAGAAGATTGATAGTAAAATATTGATAAATAATATTATCTTTGAACAACAAACCATGATACCAAAACAATCTACTGTTAGTTATAATATCGGTACTAGCTTATTATTAGCTAAAAAGAATACAGAGATATTAATGGAATATAATTGCCATTTGAGCAAAAGATATCAAAGTCATCAAGGTTCCATAAGACTTAAAATTATGTTCTAAACTTAAAGAATTGATATTGTTTGTAGAGTCTGTTTGTAACAAACTTTATTCACTTATGGAATTCTACCCCATAGTACAATTTTTATTCTATAAGTATAGTCAATTCAATTCAGGGGAATTGGGTAGCAGAAGCGACGTATATATGTAATAGCCGAGTGACTAATAACAACGTCACCAACTTCTCCTGAATTAACTATACAATTTTTAAATTGCCATGAGGGTTATGCATAAAAATTACAATTGAAAACTTAAATAATAAAAATGGGAGTGTTCGTCAAACTGTGTCAAGTTAAAAAAATAATCTTTTAAATATATAAAATAAAGATTATTGATGTTGTAAATAGCGAAGAATGTGGATAAGTTACTATCAACTTATCCACATGTTCTTCGCATAAAATAATAGGAAATTTGACATGAGCAAACCAATG
>NZ_MWZE01000146.1 GCF_002259525.1 Rickettsia endosymbiont of Culicoides newsteadi
AAGAAAACGTAATTTAATTGAAACAGTTTTTGATTATTTAAAGAACAAAATGAACCTTGAGCATACTAGACACAGATCCCCTATAAATGCTTTTGTTCATATACTTTCTACACTAGTTGCCTATTCTCTTAAGAAAAATAAACCTTCCATAAATTGCAATTTCGACTTTCCTCTAAATTATAACCTTATCCCGAATTGACGTATTTTGCGTTTTTGAGGCATTTCAGAACCTTTAAAAGTTTCATAGGCTTCAGAAGCTAGAGTTATCAAGGTTGAGGCGGTATCAGTAAATTTGTCATCTGCTTCATCATAAATTTTCAATAATCGATTAATTTCATATTGACGATCTTTTAATTGTTGTTTTTTTTCTTGAAATTCTTCTGTACATAAGTATCACCATTAAGTCATAAATCCATTAATGAGTTCAATCTTTTTTCGTTTTCAGTATGTTCTTTCTTTAAACTAGCTGTCGCTTCATCATGTTCATCTTTTTTTAGCTCATTAGTGTTTTTAAGGTGTTTTAGCGTGTCTTTTAATAGCTCTGGGTTCTTATACCTATTTTCTTAAAAATCTCTTCTATCTTTGCTAAAACCTCATCTTCCCTAACATATATTTTTTTGTTTGGATTTTTTGGATCCCATGCTGCCAAATAAACCCATTGATCTACCTTACCATTGGAATATGTTTTACTATGAATTTCCGATGTCACTATCTTGCCTGTTGTTGCACAAGTAATTAACCCTCTAAATAGGAAATATTTACCTCCATATTTGAAAGGCTTTTTATTCCAACCTAAAAGTACTTCTTTACATACCATAAATGTTTCTCTTGTAATTTGTAATAATTGGTGGATAATTATGCAACCACATCTCTCCTTTTACTAACATTTCACCGTAATAAAATGGCTGCTGCATTAAACGGTGTAATACTGTTTTATTTAGGTAATAATTCTTTTTACTCCTTAACCCTAACTCTTTTGCCATGGTTACTATGCTTCCAAGAGTATATGCCCCTGTAGCATATTCTTCAAATAATTTTTTTATAATAAAAGCTCTAGATGAATCTAGAATTACTGTACTATTGCCATTTACATCTCTGCTATTTAGATAACCAATAGGAGCAGGGCCTATCCATTCTCCTTTACGTAATTTATGATCTAAACTCCTTTTGACATTATCACTTAAACTATCAACATAAGATTGAGCCATTAATACGTTCATTCCCCATACCAATTTTTCATGAGATTGAGAATCTTTTGTTAATATATAACCTTCAGTTCTAAAATGTAATTCTATTTTACCATCTTTTATTGGTCCTTCCAATAATGAAATTTCTGAAATTCATCTTTGAACGCGATCAACTTTATCAGCTACAATAGCAATGGTTTCTCTATGGCTTTTAGCAAATTTGATCATCTCTTTAAATTGTTTGCGATCACCTCTGCTTGAAGATTCGATAATTTCAAAAGTTTTGATAACTATAATGGACTGAAGAAAATGGACAAAAAAAATAGAGTTAAAAGCTTCCTAATTAAGATAAAATAATAAGAAAAAATTAGGAGAAAAAATGACAAAAGAAAAAGCAAGAGTTTTTAGTGCTGAAGAAAAAACTAGGATAGTATTAGAAGTGCTGAAAGAAGAGAGTCCATTATCAGTGATAGCATCAAAATATGAGATAAACTCAAAGACAATTAGTAATTGGAAAAAACAATTTATATCAAATGCAGCATTGGCTTTTGAACCAGCAAAACTGGTAAGTAAATATCAGGAACAAATTAATATGCTGAAAGAACAAAATGATGAATTAGCGAAAACTCTTGGAAAAACAATAGTAGAGAGAGATTGGGCTGTGGGAAAGCTACAAAGCTTGGACTTATCAAATAGAAAAGAACTTGTCGATTCCAAGCTAGCAATGTTACCAAAGACAAGGCAATATGAATTATTAAAGATTAATCGTTCTTCAATGTACTATAAAGCAAAACCATTTAGTG
>NZ_MWZE01000147.1 GCF_002259525.1 Rickettsia endosymbiont of Culicoides newsteadi
CAAGTGAAAATGCCTTGTTCAAATTGGTTTTTTGTGCTATAAAACAGATTACAGCAAAGTGGAATATGCCAATCCCAGATTGGGCGGTAACCGTTTCCCAGCTAGATATTTTCTTCCCTGATAGGTTGAATTTTAGACTATGATATTCTATACTGACACAGCTCAGCGAACGTTCTCCATTAAGGAGGGATGTTTACGCAACCCAGTCTACCAACGTACTTCTGGGGGTAGGGACATTAATATTGCCTCAACATTACCATCTGTCATTAAGCCAAATAATGTACCACGATCATATAGTAAGTTAAACTCAACATATCTACCTCGACGTACTAATTGATAATCTCTTTGTTCCTTGCTCCAGGGTAGAAGCATTTTTGTTCTAACAATTTCAGGATATACTGTTAGAAATGCTTGTCCTACGTCTTTAGTAAAAGAAAAATCATTATTAAAATTTCCGGTATTTAAATAATCATAAAATATACCTCCTACTCCCCTTGGTTCATTCCGATGTTTTAAGTAAAAATATTCATCGCATTGTTTTGTAAATTTATGATAATAATTTGGATCATGTTTATTACAAGCTTGTTTAAAAGCAGTATGAAATTTTGCTGTCTCATTCTTATCAGGATAAAATGGTGTTAGGTCGCCACCACCGCCAAACCAACGATTAGCAGTTTCAATATAGCGGGTGTTGAAATGCACTGCTGGTACTAATGGAGAAGTAAGGTGAGCGACGATAGAAATACCAGTAGCAAAAAATTGCCTACTATTTTCTGTACCTGGTATATTTTTACTAAATTCTGTAGATAATTCTCCAAAAACTGTAGAAATATTTACCCCAACTTTCTCAAATAAGTTGCCACGCATTATAGACATTACTCCACCACCACCGCTTTTTCTATCCCAGGGTGTTCGTATGAATTTTGCTGGTTCTAAACCTTTCGCCTTACTATATTCAAGCTCAATTTCTTCTAATTTGCTACATACTTGATCGCGTAAATCACTAAACCATGTTATCGTTTTTTCTTTATCAGTTGTCATAATTTTTCCAATTTATTTACATTATACCCCAAAATTTTCTTCCACTAATACTTTAAGTAAAAATAATTTTTTTACATTGAATTTCTATATTCTGCCTTATGTCTTTGTTGTTGCAACCGAAGTAGTGATGTCGTTTTATTACTACCATTGCCAAGTTTTTGATTGTGCATAATATTTCTTATATCTTTTACGGTATCTTTTTGTTTCATTAACTGTAGTGCTTGCGTAAAAATCTCCTTGTCAGGTGATTTTGTTATAATTTTCTCTAATTTCGCTTCAATTCTTTCTCTTATTTGTTGTTTATCTTGTTCATTTGCCTGTTTACCAATTTTATCAATAGTCAATTGATCAATGAATTTATCCATCTCATTATTAAATGATATTATATCTTTATGGTTGCTGGTTAAGATATCTTTTGTTGATTGCATTATCTTATATTTATAATGGACTGAAGAAAATGGACAAAAAAAATAGAGTTAAAAGTTTCCTAATTAAGATAAAATAATAAGAAAAAATTAGGAGAAAAAATGACAAAAGAAAAAGCAAGAGTTTTTAGTGCTGAAGAAAAAACTAGGATAGTATTAGAAGTGCTGAAAGAAGAGAGTCCATTATCAGTGATAGCATCAAAATATGAGATAAACTCAAAGACAATTAGTAATTGGAAAAAACAATTTATATCAAATGCAGCATTGGCTTTTGAACCAGCAAAACTGGTAAGTAAATATCAGGAACAAATTAATATGCTGAAAGAACAAAATGATGAATTAGCGAAAACTCTTGGAAAAACAATAGTAGAGAGAGATTGGGCTGTGGGAAAG
>NZ_MWZE01000148.1 GCF_002259525.1 Rickettsia endosymbiont of Culicoides newsteadi
CAACTTATCCACATTCTTCGCTATTTACAACATCAATAATCTTTATTTTATATATTTAAAAGATTATTTTTTCAACTTGACACAGTTTGACGAACACTCCCAAAGCAAGCCAATGTCATTTCGAAAGCGAGCCACTACACTTAACTCCTTAACTTTATTATTTCCACTGCTTTTTTTATTTATTCAAAAACTCGATTTACTCCAAATTCCGATTCATGCAACAAAGCCTAAAATTAGACGTCATACCAAGATAATTGCGGATGCTCACCCTTACGATCCTAGTTATTTTGAATATTTTCAAAAACGCGAGGAATATAAGAGAGTATCACCCCTTGTACACAGTAGTAACCGGGTCTACCAAGGCCTTATAGATGCTTGAGCGCAGTACTTGGAAACTGGTACGCTGCGTTCTTAGGAGAGTAGAGCTCAGTAATGGGTTCTGCTTATCCGACATTCTGGTTAAAATAAGCTATTTGACCATAAAGATTCAAGAAATTCTTGTACTGGCCAAATTGTTACACTTTGGGTTCCAAAAGTTTCTATTCTTTTTTTATCAACAGTACATATGACATTAAGTTTTGCTCTATAATCTTTCCCAAATAAAAGAAGTCCCCTTATATCTTTGGATGTTATATTTTGTCTAGTTTTAACTTCAAAAGCTTGATCCCTGAATATAAAGTCTACTTCATGCCCTTCTGAATCTCGGTAATAAAATAACTCATCTCTAGTTTCACTCATGGTTTGGTATGCTTTGAGTTCAAGAAAAATATAATGCTCAAAAGCTTTCCCAGAATCAGATGTATGAAATCCACTGAAAGTATATTTAGATAAATAGTTGGCAACTCCAGTATCAAACAAATAAAATTTTGGTATTTGTGTTACAATTTGCCTGTTTTTACGTTTGGTATAAGGGTGCAAAAAATATCCTATATACATGTCTTCTAAAATCTCGAAGTAACTTTTTACTGTTGCTTTATTAACTCCACAATCTCTAGCAATATTAGTAAAATTAATCATCTCAGTATGGCTTAAGGTAAGTACATCCAAAAACCTAATAAACGGTTCACGTTTTCGAATGTTTGCCTCTAATTGCACTTCATTAATTAAATAGTCATATACATAAGCAGACAGTGATTTTAAGGCAAATTCGGAACCATAATGTTCTGGTATTAACCCTCTATTAAAAATCCTATTCCAATTTAATTCTTTAAGTTCTGGGTAACAAAAAGGAAACATTTGATATCTCCATGCTCTCCCTCCAAGCAAATTAGCTCCAGATGATTTTAGTTTTCTTGAGCTAGAACCACAAAGTATAAAACTTATTCCCTTTATGTTTTCTATCATCCAATGAATTTCATTAAGTACTTGAGGTATTTTTTGCACTTCATCGATGACAAAAATCATACCATTCCTTTTGTCTTCTGGAATTGCAAGAATCTCTGAGCGAATATAGTGTGGATTCAATGAATATTTAGCAAAAACTTCGCTTTGTAAAAAATCAATAAAAATTGCATTTGGAAATCTTTGATGCAAAAATGTTGTTTTGCCAGTTTTTCTTGCCCCCCAAAGGAAAGCTGATTGGCCTTGAGGTAAACTTAGGTTTAATAACCTTTTTACAGACATAATGCTATCTATATATAGAATATTTAGCTATTATAATACCTGTTTATAGATTATGTCAAGTAATAGATCCAACGATGGGGTTCTGTCGCATCTGTTGCCGGTGATCTTTAAAGCTGCTATAAAGGCTTAAAAAATATTTAAATGCCGCTTTATAT
>NZ_MWZE01000149.1 GCF_002259525.1 Rickettsia endosymbiont of Culicoides newsteadi
TTCTTTGAATTCTAGAGCTATGTTTAGCTTCACTCTTAATTCCAAGTGCCATGTTTTTACCGCTAACGGAGCAATTCTCAATTAGACTCATAATCATTCCAGAAAGACATTCTAGCCTTGATTTTTTCCAAGAAAAGTTTAGTATCAGTGACTGAAGTAGTATATTGTGCATAGTCAGAAAATACACTCTTATACTACTTCAACCTCCCATATACAATACCTTTGCAGAGTATTTATTACAAAAATTGTAGGGTACTATGGACACAGCTACCCTTGTGTTATTTCCGCGTAGGCAGGAATCTAAGACCCCTGCTTTCGCAGGGGTGACAACTCGCAGTTGCTTCGTTGACCTAGGGTATGTCGTCACGAGATTGTGATTGCATAATTTTATGTGATTTGTTATTATAATTGTAGTAATAAAAATAGGCGATAAGTGTAGTGGCTCGCTTTCGAAATGACATTGGCTTGCTTTCATTGTAAAAATCGGCTCAAATTAAATGACTTTAAAAATTCAATCTGGCTCACTTTAATTGACCACCAAAAATATCTGGCTCAAATTAAACGATTCTATACTTTCCTTCGGCTCACATTATTTAACATTATCATTTGACATTATCATTAATTTTTTGGGGTGTGATATAATAGATAATTAGATAAAAACGGTCATTATTTTTATAATATAAATTAAGATAAAATCATTGGTATTTTTATAAGAAATATTATAATAATATACTTATTATTCGCTTTTCTTTTAAGTATGATTTAATCATAAAAAATAATTAGTGTTATGAGCAAAACAATAGCATATTTACGAGCATCAACTATTGACCAAGATCTTGAAAAAAATAAAGCAGCTATTTTATATTTAGCCAATGAAAGGAATTTAGGTAGGGTTTCTTTTGTTGAGGAAATTATCTCAGGTAAAATTAATTGGCGTAAACGTAAGATTGCTATAATTTTAGATGAGATGAAGAATGGGGATAAAATTATTGTTAGCGAATTATCAAGATTAGGTCGTAGTATGCTTGAATGTATGGAGATTTTATCAATAGCGACTGCAAAAGGTGTTGCTATTTATGCTGTTAAGGGTAACTGGCAATTAGATAATACCATTCAAAGCAAAATTGTTGCTATGGCATTTTCTATGGCTTCAGAGATAGAACGTGATTTGATTTCTAAACGTACTACTGAAGCTTTACGAGTACGTAAAGAAGCTGGTATGAGTTTAGGTCGCCCACAAGGAATAGGTAAAAGCAAACTAGATATTTATCGTCCTGAAATTGAAGCTCTATTAGCTAATGGGGCGACTCAAAAGTTTATCGCAATGCGGTATGGTTGTACGGAAGCTAACCTACATCACTGGCTTAAAAAAGGGGGATTAGCAAAATTTCACATACTTCTTTAAAACAGGCTGTATAGAATGGCAAAAAAGCCTCTTCCTACTGAGATAATAGTAACTTTATATCACCAACTTGCTAATTTATCTGCAAAGCATCCAGATAGGAATAAACTTATTAAAGAAACCGCTGAGATTTTCAGTGTTTCATTTTCTACAGTACGTCGTGCAATTAAAAACTATAGTCAGCCTCGTTCTATCAAGCGTGCTGATTACAATAAGCCAAGGAAAACTAGCTTTGAGGAAATGTTACGTTATTGTGAATTACGTCAATTCGGGATAAGGGATAAGAAAAAATAAAGGAGATATAGGAGTTGCAAGGAGTTAATGCCTGTGATAAATGTTTTTTT
>NZ_MWZE01000015.1 GCF_002259525.1 Rickettsia endosymbiont of Culicoides newsteadi
TATAGCAGCTAACATATAGGTTCATACAATAATTTTAACGTTCTACAACTTGCCTCAAATAAGGAATCTCCCCTATCTAACAATTTTCTAATGCTATTTTTTATCGGAAACCAATGATGTTCAATAGGATTTAAATCAGGTGAATAAGGCGGTAAAAATTTTAGCTTGCAACCAGCTTTTTCTATTAATTCTTTAGCCCTTTTTGATTTGTGAAAGCTTGCATTATCAGCAATGACAACCTGTCCAGGCTTTAGTTCCGGTACAAGGCAATTTTCTATATAAGCTTCAAATACTTTACTATCACAGCTTCCAGTAAAAACTAGCGACGCTATAAAACTATTCCGATTTAATGCTCCAATAAAACTTGTTCTTTCACTACGTCTTCCCGATTTACTTCCATTACAACGACTTCCTTTCATTGACCACCCATATTCATATGATTCATTATCATCTATACCGGCTTCATCAAGATAAACACGCTTCTCTATCGGCACTTCTTCTAATTCACTGAGGAAATCTTGTCGCTTTCCTTCGTTTCTTTCTTTATAAGAATATGTCTTTTTTTTTGAGTAATATTGAGTTTCTTTAAAGCTCGACTGATAGTCATTATACTTACAACATTATCTAGTTCTCTTGCTATTTCTGTAAGTGTTAACGAACTGCCTTCTTCTACTAAACGACGAAACGCCAATATATCAGGTATTTTATGACCATACCCTTTCTGGTATCCCTCCTTTGCCTTTATATCTCCAGTTTCTTTCTTTAATCTAATCCAGTCATAGATTATTGACCGACTAATTTTGAAGGTCTCGCATGTAAGAGCTATTTTCTTATATTTCTCATAATGTTCTATAACTCTAGAACGTAAATCGTAACTGTATGCTGTCGCCATATTGCTATTATTAAATTTATTCATTATCTATCATTATAACTTATATTAACCTCTATGTTAAGTGCTATACCAATCTTTCAGAAAATAGCTGTGTCTATTATTGGTGATGAAGAATTACATGATTTACGAATTATCGATAATGAGCTGATTAAGCTAAAACATCCGGTAAGACATTTGTCGGTAGGCTTTCCTTATTCTTCGATATTACAGACTTTCCCTCTGATATTCCCAGATGAAGTAGAACATGCTCCAAAAAAAGATGCGGAACTTGGCTTGAAGGTCTTTAATAGTAAAGGTGGTTATATTGAAGAAAGGCTTGATAATGGGCAAATAGATCGGCAGCATATTAATAGTAGATATGTAGATAGTGATGCATTGATTAGATTGGTTAATGATAAGAAATATTTAACAACATCAACAGCTACTAAAGAAGTGTGTGACTTATTTACCACTCCCTATCAATCAGGTTGGATAAATTTTATTATGCACGGGGAAATTAAAACTGATATTGATGTGACTTTTAAGGTCGATAAACCTTATCCAGTTAGTATATTAAAAATCTATGCTAAGGCAAAAATCTTGCCAAATTACAAGGGTAGTGGATGAATAAGCGAGAGACCCCCACTAACCACAAGGGTCATAACGCCAACCGAGTCCCCCAGTCCAAGTACCAATCGGATAATGCCCTATTCTTCAAAAGAATCGACTGCCAAAAGCAGATTTTTCGGCACATTACACAACTGATACTAATTTAGTGTAAACATATTTTTGCGATAAGTCTACTTAAAGTTTTTTAAAAGGTAAAAAATACCAATGTTTAATTTTCTAAATTTTTTCTCGAGTGGAGAGAGTATATTTGCTACAGGAGCATCTTTATTTAATACTTATGCCCAACTCAGGAGTAACAAAGAGAAAACTAAGCAATCTTTATATGAGCAGCGGCATTTATTAAGACAACAACAAGAGAATGTCAGGTTTGACCGTCAACAACTAATCGAAAGAACTGCGGAATATGGGGCAATATCAAGCTATCATGTTGATATGCTGAGGCAGGAGCAGTTATATAATCGCCAACAATTGGGCTATAATATCCTGAAAACTGGTATTGGTATCACTGGCACTGATTCAGCTGGCTTGTTACTAAGGCATATGGCTTATATGGATGAGATGAAGGCAAGAAGCGTCGAAGCTGAACATTTTCACCAAAGACCAAGATCAAACTTAAATACGGCAATGGTTGATTTAAACAAGGAAGCAATTAATCGTAATATTAGTACGATCAAGTCAGCCTCGCCTTGGCAGAATCTTGGTACGGTTTTAAACGGGGTATTTGATCTTGCTAAGATATCAAGAATTAACGAAGGTATAATAGACAAGTAAAAAAAAATAAGAATACCGCAAAAATAATGGCAACAGCTATTAGTGGATGATAAAAATCTGTTATAGTCAATTGATGAGAAGTTGGGGACGTTGTCGCTCGTCGCTCGCCTATTACTTATAGGCGTCGCTCCATCGCTCCTAGCCCCAAATTCTCCTGAATTGACTATATATAGGAAGTTTAATAAAAAAGTGACCAAATAAGATGGAATGGCAAGAAGATGAAATGGCAAGTTATAGCTGGGATAAGTCAGAAGATTAATGAAGAAGCTAAAGGTTATTTGATACGTAAACTGGAGAAAGATGCTAGCGTAGAAATGCCTAATTTATGGGCGGATTTTATTAAAGAGACCACTACGCATTTGCATCAATCACAGAGCAATATTGAGGTAGTTAGCGATAACAAAACTGGTGGTTTTGGTTGCTTGACGCAATTTGATGAATTTCATCCGGATTTTTCAGAAAATAACAAACCGTTCATCGAGTATTTTTTAGGCAAGTATGATAAGCGGGCTGTAGATTATCTGCAACAAGCCAAGAACCCACTGACTAGGCGTATGTTGCAAGCCAAGATTAATGAGTATAAAATATCTTTAGCTGGACATATAAGCCATACAGAAGCCAAGCTGATTGATGGTAAACGTAACCATTTAGCAATTGAAGCTATCGAAAAGTTTAAGATTGCTACTTATGATAATCCTGAACTTTATAGTAGTAATTTACAAGATAGCATAATAGCTATGGAATTATTCACTCAAGCTCTTGATTTTATTCACTATAGCATATATTTCTTTCTTGCTGTAGCTTTTGCCAAAATTTTCATTAGCCGTATCTGTAATACTTTTGGCACTCCATCCTTTAGATAAGTACAAATGTATAAATTTTTCTAAGTCATCTGCTAGATTAGCTGCATTATCCTCTTCAGAAACACCGGAAATTAGCAATACTATTTCCCCTTTGATAATATTCTGTTTATAGAAATTTATAACGTTTTCTATTAATCCTGACTTTACTTCTTGGTGCAATTTAGTAAGTTCACGTGCTATACATATTTCTCTATTACCAAAAACAGCAAAAGCCGTATGTAACGATTGCTCTATTCTGCTAGCAGTTTCAAAAAAAATCAAAGTTGCTTTTATGCTAGCTAATTCTGTGAAAATCTTCTTTTTACCTTCAATGGTTTTTGGTAAGAATCCAGCAAATAAAAAACGATCTGACGGTAATCCAGAAATGGGTATAGCGGTGGTTAATGCAGAAACGCCAGGTATAACATCTATGTGATAATTAAGTTTTCTCAACTGCCTAACTAATTTATAACCAGGGTCAGAAATTAACGGTGTTCCAGCATCAGATATTAGGCTGACTATTGCTCCATTATCAATGAGCTTGCAGATAATCTCTCTTGACTGGTTATCACTATGATCATTATATACTTGTAACTTGGTCTTTATATTATGTTTTACTAGTAATTTTTTTGATATTCTGGTATCTTCGCACAGTATTACTGTAGAGTTTTTTAGTGCTTCTAAAGCCCGAAATGTTATATCATCTAAGTTACCAATAGGTGTTGAAACAATATATAGTCCTGGTTTAAAGATCATGATTTAACCCCAATTGCCAATTATCCCTAATTAAGATAAAGTAAGTATTATGAACAGTATAAAGCAAAAATTTTTAAATATCACCTTATCATTTATATGTCTTGTCTCTTTATTTTCTTGCCAATCTAATAAAGAGGCTATTGTTACTCCTACAACGAAAGAAGTTGTGCAAGAAACTCTAGAAGTGGCAATTTTAATGCCTCTAACGGGAGAAAATTCTACATTAGGTAGACAATATAACCAATTAATTAAAATGGGTCTAGAAGATGGTTTAAAAACTTATGTCCATGTCACTTCTTATGATGGCTCTAATGAGCAGCAGGTACTTGCTGCAATGGATAAAATATTAGCTCGTAAAACAAAAATTATTCTAGGGCCATTATATTCAAACCTTACTTCTCTAATTGCCAATAAAGCTAAAACGCATAACATTTTTATAATTACCATGTCTAATAATCCTGTATTGGCAGACCAGAAACTTTTGGTATTTGGGCATGCTCCATCAAAGCAGCTTACAAAAATAATTAATTACTTTGCAGATAATGATTATAAAAATTTTATTGCCCTGCTACCTTCAGGGCGTCATGCACAAACAACAAATCAACTTATTCAAAATATATTAATTCAGAAAAATTCTACCTTAGTGCGGAGTGAATTTTATGCTAATATACCAGAATCAATAGAAAAAGCGGTGTTAACTGTCTCAAATACTGTTGATAATTTAAATGAAATGGAGGATACAGAAACTAAACCTGTAATTTATCTGTCGGATGATGGTAAAAATCTAAATTTGCTTTTTGATAGTATTCATAAGCATAATTTAGATAAAAAAGCAATTATAATAGGCGATAACAGAATAAATATTGATTATTCTGAACCGGTGGATATTATCTTTACTGGTTCATTAAATATTGTAAATAGTAATATAATAGAGAGAGCTAAAAATATAGGCATTAATCATTTATCTTTCATGCACGCTGTGGCTTATGATTTAGGAAAAATAACATCAAAATATATAGATACTAACTTTACGGAAGAACGATTTTTAGCAGCGTTGAATAGTACAGCTCCATATATTGGTATATCAGGTAATATTCACTTTATCGATTCAATAGCCCAAAGAGAGTACGATATAATTAAGAAAGAAAATGGCTTGTATAGCACTATTTCAAAAAGTGCTGACAATTTTTAATGTATAGTCAACTCAGGAGAATTGGCTAACAGGAGCGACGCATAAGCGTCAGTTTAAGAAAATGAAAGTAGAAAAGTCGTCTATTAGCGAGCCACCTTAGTACCCTACAATTTTTATTCTATAAGTATTAAACAGCATAAAAACGTCATTGCGAGGAGGCGTAAGCCTCCGAAGCAATCCATATAGTCTTGATATATTTATACTAATTCTCATGGATTGCTTCGTCGCTACTAAAGCAGCTCCTCGCAATAACGCTTAGCAGTCAGCTTTTTTACTCATCATAAGGAAATAAATAAAAAATTGTAGGGTATGCTATTTATGTCATGGCAATTGTCATAACATAAACACATTCAGCTCCAGAATCTTTTAAGATTTTAGCGCATTTGTTAACTGTAGTTCCAGTGGTCAATACATCATCTACTAATAATATTTTTTGACCTATAATCTGATATTTTTTATTGAGTATAAGGCTATTTGATAAGTTTTTTTCTCGTTCTTTTTTAGATAAAAATGTTTGAGATTTAGTCCATTTTGACTTAATTAATACATCCGGACTAAACGACTTTCTTGCTAATTTGCTAATTTCTAAGGCTAGAATCAAAGCAGGATTATACATTCTAAACAACCTCTTGAACCTATTCATGGGAACTGGAATAATTAAGTCAATGTCTTGAATTTCACTATTATAGTGTGTATAAAATAATTTACTAAAAGTTTTAGCAAGAATAGTTTTATCCTGGTATTTAAAGGCATGAATTATTTTTTTGCTATGCTCATTAAATTTAATTAGACTACGAGATTTATCATAACAAGGTTTATGTTGAAAGCATTTTGCACAACACATATTATCTAAAATTGATATATCTAATCTACTACCACAAATAATACAGTAGGGTTTTGTAATAAAATCAAGTTTTTTCCAACAATTTTGACAAAAATCCTCTTTAGTTTCAGTCATTTCGATACAAGACAAGCATCTTGCTGGTAAGATGTAATCTATAAGATAATCATAAAGTCTACTGATTTTGTGTACGTAATGAAGCAAATCTTTAAGCGATGTCAATGGTTAAATTTACTGGTCTACGAACACATGGGTTTCTAATACCAGACGGATCTATTGATTTAATAGATACACAAGGACTTTTAATCTCATAAGGAGGACTAGAGGTACATGATAATAATTGCAATAACACAACAAAAGGCAGAAGAAATCTTAATAATTTTGTCATAATTGTCATTTAAAATAATTTTAGAGTTTATAGGTAAGTTATCCTAGTTTGCAATATATCTCAAGTATATTTGATGAAAAATAAGTTTTAGATATAAAAAACATAATAGCTTGTGGTATTTTTCTTGACAAGGATATATAATGCAAAATTGATAAATCAAGGCAGTGATGGCAAATATACCCTTTAAAGAAAGACCCCCTTATGCAAAAAAGTATAATAGTTGGCGTATTAGAATTTTATATTCGATAATTGTTGGTTACTCAACATTCATACTTTGTCGTCAGAATTTTAATATTGTAATGCCTGCTTTAATGGAGCATTTTGATGTAACCAAAACTCAACTTGGTTGGATTTTAACAACTGCCTCTATATTTTATGGTATAGGAAAGTTATGTAATGGATTCTTAAGTGATAGATCAAATGCTCGTATATTTATGGTAATTGGTCTTATATGTGTAGCTGTTGTAACATTGTTATCGGGGTTTGCTTCCAGTATAACATCACTTGGTATTTTGTGGATTCTGAATAATTGGTTTCAATCTATGGGTTGGCCACCTGCAACACGTATGTTAACTTATTGGTACGCTTCTAAGGAATTAGGAATGAAATGGTCTCTAGGAGCCACTTCTAATCAAATTGGCGGAGCAATCACTATGATAGTATGTGGTTATTTAATAGATGCTTATGGTTGGAAAGCAGCGTTTATAATTCCTGGAATAATTGCATTATTAGTATCATTATTTCTATTCAATAGATTACGTAATTCCCCCAGTGAGGTTAATTTACCTATAGTGGAAGAGTACAAAGAATGTGACATATCTCTTGATAGTGATAATTTATTAACAACTCAATTAATAAAAATTGTATTTTGTAACAGATTAATGTGGTATGTGTGTTTTGCCAACATGTTTATTTATATTGTGCGTTCAGGTATAATTTTTTGGGCTCCTGTATTTTTGTGCGAGCTAAAAAACATTACTATTGCTCAAGCTGGTTGGCAAGTTGCTTCTTATGACATTTTAGGTTTAACTGGTGGTATTGTTGCTGGATGGATGTCAGATAAAATATTTCAGGGAAGACGTGGACCAGTTGGTTCAGTATTTATGTTTGCTTTAGCTTTTACTATTATTTTATTTTGGCAAATGCCAAATGAGTATGAAATATTTAGTATTATTACTCTTGCTTTGGTTGGTTTTTTTGTATCTGGACCACAAGTATTAATAGGTGTTGCTACAGCAGATTTTACTAATAAACAAGCCGTTGGTACAGCTAATGGTCTTTCAGGTTTATTTGGTTATCTTGGTGCTGCACTGGCTGGCGTATGTGTTGGTTGGATTTCTGATAATTTAGGGTGGAATGGCGTTTTTTTATTTTTTAGCCTGTCCGCTTTCTTGGGAGCAATAATTCTTTCCTTAACTTGGAATTATAGCTCTAGAAGAACTGCATAACATGTTACCTAACTGTACTATCAGAATTTACTTGCCAAAAATATATAAATTTATATAAATGTTAATAATAAATTAATAAAGGTTTACTGTGACTCAAGAATATACGTTTTCAATGATTAAGCCAGATGCTACGAAAAGAAATCTAATTGGTAAAATTAATTCTTACTTAGAAAATAATGGGCTAAAAATAGTAGCTCAAAAAATGACTATTTTAACTAGAGATCAAGCAGAAATTTTTTATGCAGAACATAAATCAAGAGCATTTTTTAATAGTTTAATAGAGTCTATTACTTCCGGTCCGGTTGTTTTGCAGGTTCTTAAAGGAGAAAATGCTGTTTTACAAAATCGTAAAATAATGGGAGCTACTAATCCAAATGATGCTGAATTAGGTACTATTAGAAAAGATTTTGCAAAAAATATTGAGGAAAATAGTATACATGGTTCTGATACTTTAGAAAGTGCTGAAAGAGAAGTGAGATTTTTCTTTGCTGAAAAAGAAATTGTAGAATAACACAATGATTATGAAGTATAGCGTTGTAGTTATTGGCGGTGGTCATGCTGGTTGTGAGGCAGCTTCGGCTGCTGCACGTCTTGGCATAGATACTCTTTTAATTACTTTAAAACTAGATAATCTTGGTGAAATGTCTTGCAACCCTGCAATAGGTGGGGTAGCAAAAGGTACTTTAGTAAAAGAGATAGACGCTCTTGATGGACTCATGGGTAAAATTATAGATCAAGCTGGTATCCATTATAAGATGCTTAATGAAAGCAAAGGTCCAGCAGTTTGGGGGCCAAGAGCTCAAGCTGATAGAAAGCTTTATAAAAAAGCTATGTATAATGCCTTGATAAATCATCCAAATTTGACAATTTTATGTGCATCTGTAGAAAATATTGAGATACACAACTCTGAAGTAAAAGCATTAACCTTAGATGATGGTACTAGAATTGAATGTCAAAAAGTTATATTAACTACCGGTACATTTTTATCTGGACTCATTCACATAGGAGATAAAAAAATCCCATCGGGTAGAATAGGTGAAAAGCCGTCATACGGTTTATCTAACGCACTAAAATCTTTCGGCTTTGCTCTTGGTAGGTTAAAAACTGGTACTCCTCCAAGAATAGATGGAAGAACAATTGATTATAACGAAATAGAGGTGCAGGCTGGAGATGCTGTGCCACGCCCTTTTTCCGAACTCACAACTTCTGTTAAGATAAAGCAAATAAATTGTTTCGTTACTAGAACAACTGAACAAACTCATGAAATTATTAGGAATAACTTAGATAAGTCAGCTATGTATTCTGGACAAATCAAGAGTATAGGACCAAGATATTGTCCATCCATTGAAGATAAGGTTACTAGATTCTCTAAAGCAAGTCATCAAATATTTTTAGAACCTGAAGGCTTGGACGACCATACTATATACCCAAATGGCATATCTACATCATTACCTGAAGATATACAATTAGCATTGCTAAAAACAATTCCTGGTCTTAAAAATGCCACTATGTTAAAACCAGGATATGCAATAGAATATGATTATGTTGATCCTAGAGAGTTAAAAATAACGTTAGAAACGAAAAAAATTAAGGGATTGTATTTTGCTGGTCAAATTAATGGCACCACTGGCTATGAAGAAGCCGCGGGACAAGGAATTATGGCTGGCATTAATGCAGCCTTATCACTAAAAAATCAATCAAATTTTATTTTGACTAGAGCAGATGCCTATATTGGTGTTATGATTGATGATTTAATCACTCTTGGTACAATAGAGCCTTATAGAATGTTTACTTCTAGATCTGAATATAGACTTTCGGTTAGGGCAGATAATGCAGATTTAAGACTAACTCAAATGGCTATAGATATTGGTATTATATCTAATTTACGTAAAGAAGTTTTTAGTAAGAAATGTGACGATATTCATAAGGTAGAAAACATTGTAAAAACTATCTCTTTAACAACTACTAAATTAGCCAACCTGGGCGTCTCTATCGCACAAGATGGTTCATATAAAACAGCCTTTGATTTACTAGGATTACCAAATTTTGGTGTTGATAAAACGATAGAAATCTTTCCAGAGCTTATTTCATTAAATAAAAAAATTCTTCATTATCTTTGTATTGAATCAAGATATTCTTCTTATTTGACTAGACAGAATGCAGATATTCAATTATTTAAAGAAGAAGAGCTAGAATTATTAGATGATGATATTGATTACTTCAAAATACCCAGCTTGTCTACAGAAGTAAGGGAAAAACTCCAGTATCACAAACCAGCTACTATTGGTGCGGCTAGAAGAATATCTGGTGTTACTCCAGCTGCTTTAATAGCAATTATAATTTATATAAAAACAAAATATAGACATTAATGTATAATTATAGTAGTGTTTCACGTGAAGTGTTAGAAGCTCTTGAGAAGTATCAATCATTAACGTTGAAATGGAATAAAGCTATTAATCTCGTTTCTTGTAATACCAAGAATGATTTTTGGGTGAGACATATCTTAGATTCTTTACAACTAATGAAGTACATAAATGACCAAAATATTCATTTAATAGATGTTGGTTCAGGTGGTGGATTTCCAGGAATAGTTTTGTCTATTGCCGGGATAAAGAATGTTACTTTAGTAGAGTCTGATGTAAGAAAATCTGTTTTTTTATTGCAAGCTTCCAAAATTTCTAGTAATAAAATTAATGTGGTTAATCAACGAATAGAAAGTGTTAAATTAGATTGTGATATATTAACTTCTAGAGCTTGTACTCAGTTAGATAAAATATTGGCTTATACTAAACATATTAATGTAAGAAATAAGTATTTATTATTTAAAGGTGAGAAGTATCAACAAGAAATTGAGATTGCTAAAAAGAGATGGTCTTTTTGTCATTCTATATATGATAGTGAGACTTCTAATAATAGTAAGATTTTAGAAATTAGTAACATATATGACAAAAATAGTTGCGGTAGTTAACCAAAAAGGTGGAGTTGCAAAAAGCACAACTACTGTAAATTTGTCAACAGCTTTATCTGTGATGGGTAAAAAGATTTTGGTAATAGATTTAGATCCTCAGGGAAATAGTAGCACTGGTTTTGGTATAAGCCAACAGGATAGAAAAGTTACTATTTATCAGGTACTAATTGGTTCAAAAACGATTGAAGAAGCCATAATACAAACGAATATTCCAAATTTACAAATAATTACAGCTAACACTAATTTATCAGGTGCTGAGATAGATTTATTAAGTATACAAAAGCGTGAATATTTATTATCAAATTTGTTAAATAAATTAGTCAATAAATATGACTACATTATTATAGATTGCCCTCCTTCTCTTAACTTATTGACAGTTAATGCATTAGTGGCTTGTGACTATGTATTAATCCCTATGCAATGTGATTTTTATTCATTAGAAGGATTAAGTCATTTGCTAAAAACAATTGAAATTGTAGAAAAGAATTTAAACCCTAAAATAAAAATTGCCGGCATTTTATTTACTATGTATGATAAACGCAATCGATTAACTGAGCAAGTAGAGAATGATGTTAGAAAATGCTTAGGAGGATTGGTATTTAAGACAGTTATTCCACGGAATGTAAAACTATCTGAAGCACCATCTCACGGTCAACCAGCAATTATCTACGATCATAAATGTACTGGCTCTATTGCTTATATAGAACTTACAAAAGAGATTTTAGGTAGAAATATATGAAAAATAAAAATTTAGGCAAAGGATTATCAGCTTTGCTTGGAGAAGAAGTTTTTACTGTAGAGAAGGATGAGTTAGTAAAAATTATAGATATTGATAAAATTGAAGCTAGGAATAATCAACCAAGAAAAAAGTTTGAATATGATAAAATAAAAGAATTAGCCGATTCCATAAGTAATAATGGTTTGTTACAACCAATTATTGTTAGCTCAGTCAGTGATGGGAAATATAAAATTATAGCTGGTGAGAGACGTTGGCGTGCTTGTAAGGTGGCTAAGCTTACTGATATTCCTGCTATTATAAAAGATATAGGAGATAAAGAAATTATAGAAATAGCTCTAATTGAAAATATTCAAAGAGAGGAATTATCTGTTATAGAAGAATCGGAAGGATTTGAGAGATTAATAAAAGAGTTTGGTTATACACAAGAGCAATTAGCGGAAAAAGTTAGCAAGAGCCGTAGTCATATAGCTAATTTATTAAGACTAAATCAGTTACCACAACCTATCAAAGATAAAATAAATGAGGGGCTTTTAACTATGGGACATGCAAGATGTCTAATTAATCACCAGCAAGCTGAGGTAATAGCTAATCATATTATTGAGAATGATTTAAGTGTTCGTCAAACTGAAGATATAGTAAGAAATTGGTCTAAAAATGAATATACAAAAACCCCAGAACATGATAAACGTATAGGGAGAGGTCTTCTAAAAGAGAGTAGTAAAGAGAATGATCTACAATTATTAGCTAAATCATTGTCAGAAAGATTTAATATAAAAGTAACTATTGAAGATTACCCAATTGGTGGGAAATTGATATTTCACTATAGTAATTTAGAAGAACTTGATTCAATTTTATCGAGGTTAAATTAAATGCAAATTTTTCTAGATAGTGCTGATATTAAAGAAATTGATGAGATTAACCAATTAGGTATAATTGATGGCATAACTACTAATCCTTCCTTGATGTCTAAGACAAAATACGACTTTGTATCAACTATTGCAGAAATATGTAAGATAATAACTTCTGATGTTAGCGTTGAAGTGGTTGCTAATGATGTTGATACTATGATTAATCAAGGTAATAAAATTTTAGGAATATCCAGTAATATTGCGATTAAGTTACCTATGACATGGGACGGTATTAAGGCGTGCCAATATTTTGTAGGTAAAGGAAAAAAAGTGAATATGACCTTATGCTTTTCTGTTAATCAGGCACTTATCGCTGCAAAAGCTGGAGCATCTTATATATCACCTTTTATCGGTAGACTTGATGATATAGGTCAAAATGGTATTAGTTTAATAAGTGATATAAGACAAGTATACGATAATTATCAGTATCAAACAAAAATCCTTGCTGCATCTATAAGAAGCCCTAACCATGTTTATCAAGCTGCTATGTATAAGGCTGATGTTGCGACAATGTCTGGTAAAATTATTAAGCAATTATTAAATCATCCACTAACAGATTCAGGTTTAGAGATTTTTAATAAGGATTGGACTAAATCGGGGTTAAAAATTTAAGAAAATCATATACTTGTATAACCTAAACATTTAGGTAAATATATTTTTGCAAACTTTACCAATTGTCAAGTTAACTAGATTGTAAGCAGCAATTATAAATTCAAAAAAGTTTAAAAATAGGTATACATTACAATAAATATATTGTAAATGTATGAAGCAAATAGCTATAGCAGAATTGTTGCTGTCATGTGCAAGAAGCAATAAAAATTTAAACTAAATTTATTTAAATTTTTATTGCGAAACATAGTTGATCCAAAAAAGTAACCAAAATTGATTGCCTTGTTCGGACTTTGCACTTCCTCGCAATGACATTGGCTATTTTCCCACAACTTATTAAACTACCATAAAAAAGATGTGGGTAATAAATTAAATAGTATTTATAAATTATAATGCTATAATATAAAGCTTACAGTCCGATTTTTGAACAGCCTTGTTTATTGCAGGATATTATAATAATTACTTAATCTTGTATGAAAACAAAATTCTTACTATCTATTGTCTTTTTTAGCATAATTTCAATAATATTTTTTGCATTATTTGGAAAAAATAAGCTTCCAACTCCTAAAAAAATAATGTTTATAGTACATACAGAAACTAATGGTGGCAAAGGAGTATATACCCTATATAAAGCAATGAAAGAAACAGGGCATGATGTAAAAATTGTTGCTATTCCATTATATAATCGATGCTATAACGTAAATATAGATATGAAGTTTACAGCAAAATTTGATAATAATGATGTACTATATCCTTGCGGAAAGATAGAACCTTATACAAAATGCGAAACTATTGAATCATATAAACCAGATTATATTTTTATCTAGAACCCTTATAATATTTACAATGATTCAATTTTAGATCCTTACTTTATCAATTCAACTCTTAAAAAAATTGCAAAAAAGATAGTATATATTCCTTATGGTCCTCACATTTTTCATCAAGATCACATAAATGATAAAAAATTACCAAATATTATGGATTTAGTATTTGTTGATTCAGAAAGTACAAAAGATATTTATATTAAAAAATATGGCTTTCCAAAAGATCGTATTATTGTTTCAGGATATCAAACTTATAAAGAAGTTAGAGAAGGTATTATCACTAGCTCTAAAAAGGCTCCAGAAACTATTTTATGGTTACCAAGGTGGTAGCTATCCTTTCAATATAGAGACCTATTTGAAGGTGGCTCAACTTTCTTGAATTATCATTATTTTTTTTATAATTATGCACTACAAAATCCAAATATAAATTTTATTATAAGACCTCATCAACATTTATTTTTTTCTACTACTAACTTAGGATTTTTAACCCAAGAAGAAATTAATCAAATTTTTATAAAGTTTAGAAGCTTACAAAATGTTACTATTTCTGATAGTACCAACACTTCTTTAGTGAATGATATAATTTCTGCAGATATTGTAATAAGTGATGGAACTTCTGCTCTTGCAGAGGTAGTTGTAGCAGATAAGCCTATAATTTACTTAAGCAATGGTTGGAATAATGAGTTTAATAGTAATAAATTATCACGCGAATTAAAAAAATATATTTATTTAGCATATAATCCAAATGATATAAGAAGATATATAGATGATATTAGGCAAAATAATTATTCGCCTTTCCACGAAAAAGAAGAAAAGAATAGTTATTTTAAGAAAATAAAATGCAAAATAAAATACAATTTATTTGAATCACCATGTAACAGAAAAGAATTTAAGAAAATATTAGATCCAATAAAAAACCCATCCAAGTTTATTGCTGAATATTTATTATATGATAAAACCACTTGACAGGGGTTTTATAATAGTTTAGGTTGCTTGAAAATGAGCATGAGTATTATATGAATGCAGTAGATTCTTCTTTCACTATGTGGAATAGAGCTAGAAATAGTAAATTTAGACACGTTGTTTGGCCTATCAGATCTAACGAGTTAGTAAAGTTTGTGCCTATGGCTTTACTAATATTCTTTATTCTCCTTAACCAGAATCTAGTACGTAGTATGAAAGATAGTCTGGTAATAACATTAATTAGTTCGGAAGTTTTAAGCTTTATAAAACTTTGGGGCGAGATGCCTGCAGGTATCTTATTTGTCATCCTTTATTCCAAACTTTGTAATATTATGACAACTGAACAAGCTTTCAGAATCATATTATCTTTTTTCTTGGGATTTTTCCTATTATTTACCTTTGTTTTGTTTCCATACCGAGAATATTTTCATCCAGACCCTCAAATAATAGAACATTATATTACTACACTTCCACATTTAAAATGGTTTATCATCATTTGGGGAAAATGGAGTATTGTGTTATTTTATATAATAGGGGAATTATGGCCAATGATTGTATGTACACTATTATATTGGCAACTTGCTAATAAGATTACTACTACTGAAGAAGCTCCAAGATTCTATTCGTTTTTCTCCTTATTTGGTCAAACTAATTTGCTAATATCTGGTAGTGTAATTGTCTATTTTGCCAAAGGTAATCACTTCTTATTACCTCTATTTTCTCATCTTAATGACCAAACAGAAATTCTTTTAAAATCATTCATAGTAATCGTTACCATATCTGGACTGATCTGTTTGATTTTACATAGATTTGTTGAATTGAAAATTATAGAAACTACTAAAAATATTAGATATAAAAATAAAAGAACCGATATACTGAAGCTAGGGTTAGTTGAGAGTAGCAAAATAATTCTTAAATCAAAATATTTAGGAATTATTTGTGTATTAATGGTTTCATATTCCATGTCAATCAACTTAATTGAAGGATTATGGATGTCTAAAACCAAGGAGTTATATCCTACTACCCAGGAATTTATAACTTACAGTGGTGAGGTATTTTTTTGGACTGGAATATTTACTTTAATTTGTGCTTTTCTAGGTAGTAGTTTAGTTAGAAATTGTGGTTGGTTTTGGGGAGCTGTACTTACTCCCGTTGCAACGTTATTATCAGGAGCAATGTTTTTTACTTTCGTCTTATTGGAAAAGCCTTTATTGGCAATTACGACTGGTCTTAGTCACATTTCTCCATTAATGATAATTGTTTTTGTAGGTGGCTTGTGGCATGTTTTAGGGAAAGGAGTAAAATATTCGCTTTTTGATTTTACTAAAGAAATGGTCTATATCCCTCTTGATAGTGAAATGAAAACCAAGGGAAAAGCTGCTGTAGATGTACTTGGTGGCAAAATAGGAAAATCCGCTGGAGCAATTGTTCAATTTGTCTCTTTTAGTATTTTTCCAAGTGCTGTACATAATGACCTAGCAGGTTTTCTCATGGTGGTTTTTGTTATTGTTTGTATAGCTTGGATTTTTGGTGTAAAAGTCTTAAATCGATATTATAAAAACTTGCTAGCACAGCAGTAGGTTAGTTGCATTATAACTAACCTGAATTATTATACCGTCATTGCAAGGAGCTACTTTAGTAGCATTAAGACAATCCTGTTTTGTGTTATCTCTACGAAGGATGTCATCCCTACTTGCCTTAGTGTAATCCCTGCGAAAGCAGGTATCTAGATTCCCGCCTACGCGGGAATGACAATAGTGGGCGGAAATGACAACTTTCCCGTAGGAGCAAATGTACAAATGTTGGTCAGGTTACTATACATTTGTGCTATAATTATTTATTAAATTAAGGAAAAAATTAATGACATACGTACCAATGGTAATTGAGCAAACCTCTAGAGGGGAAAGAGCCTATGATATATATTCTAGGTTATTAAAGGAACGTATCGTTTTTGTTTGCGGTCAAATTGAAGATTATATGGCAAATGTAGTGGTTGCACAATTACTATTCCTTGAGGCAGAAAATCCAGAAAAAGATATTTCTATGTATATTAATTCTCCTGGTGGCGTTGTAACTTCTGGTTTGGCAATTTATGATACTATGCAATATATTAAGCCTAAGATTTCTACTCTTTGTATAGGTCAAGCTTGCTCTGCTGGCTCTATGTTGCTTACTGCTGGGGAGAAAGGTATGCGTTACTCCTTACCGCATAGTCGTATAATGATCCATCAGCCGTCAGGTGGTTACCAAGGGCAGGCTACAGATATCGAAATTCATGCCAAAGAAACCATGAAACTAAAAAGAATGCTTAATCTCTTATATGTCAAGCATACAGGGCAAGAACTAGAGACTATCGAAAAAAGCATGGAACGTGATAATTTCATGGATCCTGAAGTAGCCAAATCATTTGGGCTTGTTGATGAAATTATCACTGATAGAGCAAAAATTTTAGTAAAAAAATAAATTAGTACTCTATGAAAAAGAAGACTCCAACACCTAAAAACCATGACCTCCTGCATTTCGAGGTTTAACAGTAATAGCTGGCTTCTTGGATACTTCGTTAATTTCGTTAATTTTATTTTGTAAAAACGCTTGCATCTTTACATTATCTCTAACATTAGCATGTTCTGCTCTCTGTTGTGGCTTTACTATTTCACCCTCTTTACCAGCTCTATTCTCTGTTAGTAATCTAACCGCATCAGCATCCGGCTTTCTTTGTCCGGCTTCGATGTTACTAAGCTCTTTTCCTCTTTGCTTCGCTGTAGCCTTTAATAACCTCTGCAATAGCTTTGCTTGTTCTTCTTTAGACGTTAATGTATCTAATTTTGCTTCGATATGTTTCTTTTGTGTATCAAATACTTTATTTTCTAAATTTGATAGCTCTCCTACCAGTTGTGCAATATCCACATCAGTTTTTCGAGTTGAAGAACCTATATGTTGTGATCTTGATAAACTTGCTTTGATATCTTCAGCCCTATTTCTAACGTCTGTATTTATTAATACAGCTTGAGAGATTTTAGTTGTTTTTGTCTCTGTAATAACATTAACTTTTTCATGAGGATATTCAAGAATATCAGGGGCTGGTTCCATTTTGACCATATCATTAGAGAGCATTGTAGTCTCTGGCACTTTATGCAACTGCGGTGTTTCTTCAATATTTTGTCCAGGAATTGCGGAATTCATAGATAATGGTACATCGATAAATGGCGAAATATCTACACTATGTTCTAGATTTTTGCTCTCTTCTTGCATCATTATTTTACTTTCTTGCATTGCTGGCATTTGTTCACCAGGCTTTATATAGTCAACTTCAGATTTAGCTCCTCTAGAGGTTACAGCAAGATCAGGAGCCTCAATAGATTCGATAGATGGTGAAATATTCACTCCCTGTCCTAGATTTTTAGCAACTTCTTGCATCATTGATCTATATTTTTCTTGCGTTACTGGTAAGGTATAGATTTTTCCACCATGCTCTATATAGCCAACTGCATCAGGACTATTTCCGGTAAACTTAACTGGATGTGGCGAGCTGACCTCAATAAGCTTACCAGCATCATCATAGTGAGCAGTAAAATATACAGCATTACTTGCCGCAATATTTTTACCATACTGATCCTTGACAGCTAACGATAAATGCATCGGACCATTATTATCAAGTTTTATCGGAAAATCTATCGTCCTATAATTGCTAATTGCAACGCTAGTTCCATCACTTTTTTGTACTGTATGAGGAGGATTTATTTGATGGTTTGCTTCTGATAATGTTGCAATCTCATGACCGTTTGCATCTCGTACTATCTGCTTCTTAATAGTGATACCATTAGCATTCTCTACACCCCCATCTTTCCATTCCATAGTACTGAATCTACCAGCAAACTGCGTATGAACGTTTTTATAGCCAGCAATTTCGACTTGCTCTAAAGCATGCTTTAAATTTTGATCTTCTTTTAGAAGTCCACTAATTGTTTCTTTATTTTGTTCATTTTCAAAATACGCTCGAAACTTATTCAGATCGTCAAGCTCTTCTGGTTTTGCTATACTCTTATTTACCAAAGCTGCAGCTATTATCGCTCTTTGCTTAGTTAAGATATGCTCTCTAATTGCTTTGGTTATAGGATCAAGATTATCAGCAGAAAAAGACGGGACATCAACCGAAGAATTATTTAATTCTAAAGGAGCTTTTTCTTCTCCTGGTAAGCAAAAAATGTCCTGAGTAAGCTCTTGTGGTTTGATAGCAGTAACTATTTCCTCTAGTTCTTCCTTACATTTTTGCCAATTCTCAGAAATTGTTTCATCCTGTATGGGTTGTTCTAATATTTCAGCAAATTCATTAAACACTATGGTTTGTTCTACTATTTTGTCAGATTCTGGCAGCTTGTTTTGTTCTTCTGTCTTATTTTTAATTATTTCAGCAAATCCCTTTAATATGTTCTTTTTCTCGCCAAGACTGCCCGCACTATCTTTTAAGGTTCCCTTTACAATTTCAAACAAAGATTGCTCTATAGATTCAGTTTGCTCATCATTTGTTACTTTACCAATTTCCTCTATTTTTGCTATAAAGTTCTGATAATACTCAAAATATTCTCTAGGATCTCTATCTTTACTCATTTTCCCCACCTCATTCTTAAATTATAACTATATTTAATGCTAGATAATATTCTCCCTTAAAGCAACTAATTTGTTTCTATGAGGCTGTCTACGATAACTAATTAATTATATCATGTTTATTCGCAGCCAAAAAGAGCTAAATATAGAATTACTTTAGTTATTAAGCAGCCTCCTAGTCCTTCACAATAATCTAGAAGCTGTGAAAATAATATTATAACATATAATATGTCAACACTAATAGCATAAGAGCATATTATGCAAAAATAATTAAATTAATTTTTCACTAGCCTAGGCAAAATTTATTACATAAAAGTTGCTAAATATTAACTTAATGGTATTATCCTGTATAAAAATTGTCAAAGATAACTAAAGGAGATACAATAATGAGATTTATTAACAACACAAACATTCTGTCTACCTTTGGGTTGGTGGGAACGATGGTAAGAGATAACCTTGCTGCCCCATTTACTACTACTGATGTTATCTCAGTAAATAATCGAACTGAGGAAGAAACATCAACAGAATTAGTCGCACTCAAAGTTGCCGCAATGGTAGCGGCTGTTCTTGCACTTGGTGCAGCTTGTGGTGTAGCTTCTTTTGCTTGCTCCTACCTACGAGACAAAGGCTGCTACGATAGCAAAGATGACCCCTTAGAGAGATTTTTATCTGACTGCGAGAGATACAGAAAGGAGAATGAACAGAACGATTCGGAAAGACTAAGTATTTCTACAGTTGACTTACATCATGTTCATGATGATGATGACAATGATGATAATTTATCATCTATATCGGCAGCTAGATATGCTCTTCCTGACATAGTATAATGGTCTCCATATTTTGGACACAAAAATAGAAGAAATGAGATAGAATTCTTTAGCAAAAAAGGAGAGCTAGAG
>NZ_MWZE01000150.1 GCF_002259525.1 Rickettsia endosymbiont of Culicoides newsteadi
AACTTATCCACATTCTTCGCTATTTACAACATCAATAATCTTTATTTTATATATTTAAAAGATTATTTTTTCAACTTGACACAGTTTGACGAACACTCCCCGAAAATTAATATATGCAATAAAAAAAGTTTCTTTTATAGAAAATAATAAGTTATATTATGCCAATTTAAGGGTCCTACAGGATATTTTTTCTTTTTACCTTCTGTATAACAACCACTTGACATAATGCCTTTTTGTTAGTAATCATTAGGCGTCATAGACTCTCCAATTGAATATATCTCATTAAATCCATTTTGTACTAAGAAGTCACTAGTCTCCTGGGGAAAATGTATGTTAAATATATTTTGATTATGGTCAAAATAAAGTTTGCTTAAATCATCATGCAACCTTGCTAGAGTTTCGACAGTACCACTACTGTTTCCTTGGTCTTTTAAAATACCTACAGATGAATTAATCTTTTCCACTAAATCATTTACAATTTTCCTTTCTATACTGGATTTACCTACTGGCTTTAATAAATCAGGATCATCTGAAATTGCGTCAGTAAAGCTGAGCAATTGCTGTATATTGTCTGAATCTAATGAAAGCTTTTGTTGTGCCTGATCGCGAAGTTTTTGATATCCAGAGTGATTAGACCTATAATATACCATACATGCTATGAGAGGCAGATCGCCATTTTGTAAAGATATATGATGTTGACTTAGATTTTCTACTAGCGTTTGGGCTATTATAGCTGCTGTACAACCAATTTCTGAATTACCAGACAATAGATTTATCATTGCACTTAATTCCTCATCTTTTATTGGAACAGCTGTGGAAAAGTTACTACGAGAGAAAGTACTAAGTTGCATAGAACTATTTACAGACATGCACTCTAGTTGCACATCTTGCACTTCTTGCGAATGATGATTATCCATTAAAATCAACATTCCTAAATTTGGACCATATTTAAGAACAATATCTTCTCTTGATTCATCTTTAAAATAATTTAATAAATCTTTATTCTTGTGAATATATTCTAAAGCAGGATTATTATTGCTAAGACCTAGCACTTTTATTAACTCACAATTAGGAGTTGTTAGAGAACGATCACTTAAATATGTAACTATTATTATTTTTTTTAAATGTTTTGGTACTTCTGTAGTGTTTACAATTACATTAACAGCCTTGTCATCTTCCAAACAATTTATGATATTTTTATTTTGTTCGAGCCTTTGTACCATTTCATCATTTATTATAGCATCATGTTGTATGTCTAGGTTATATTTCATAATCGTTCTCTTAGTCTATATTGTTTTTATTTGGTGGATATTTATGATCAATGATCATTATTGATCTATAGATTCCATTATTAATGTCTTCTTATAGTTTATAATTTTAGTATGTCAAAATATTTCTGTTACAAACACTTATTTTTTCTACTTTACTGATGGAGATGGTTTACTATAGTCAATTGATGAGAAGTTGGTGATGTCGTCACTACTCGTCGCCCCTAGCCCCAAATTCTCCTGAATTGAATATATAATGTAAAACTGTTGTACATGAACAATCCCTTATAATCCAAAATTTGATGATATTACGTCAATTCGGGATAAGGTTATAATTTAGAGGAAAGTCGAAATTGCAATTTATGGAAGGTTTATTTTTCTTAAGAG
>NZ_MWZE01000151.1 GCF_002259525.1 Rickettsia endosymbiont of Culicoides newsteadi
AAAAAAACATTTATCACAGGCATTAACTCCTTGCAACTCCTATATCTCCTTTATTTTTTCTTATCCCTTATCCCGAATTGACGTAACTCCTATAAAGTAATAGGCGGGCATTGAGCAACAACGCCTCCAACTTCTCATCAATTGACTATAGATGTCAAGGTTACATTTCATTCACTACCCTTATAATTTGGCAGGATTTTTGCTGTAGCATAGATTTTTAATATATTGTATTTTTCAACTCTTTGGTATACAGTTTATCTGTAAAGATTAATTTTTATTTATCTTTGAAATCATAAAATATCACTATAAGGTCAGCAATTATATCCAGGATAAAAACTGGATTAAATTACTAAAAACTATTTAGAATAATTAAACATTTTTTAATTTATGAGGTAAATAATTATGGCTACACTTGAAAAAATTATCCAAGATTTGAAAAACAGATAGCAAATTAGTGAAATAAATTTGTCTTACATAGTTATAGGTGATAAGGGAGCCGAGGAACTAGCAGAAGCCTTAGAGAACAATACCACTGTGAAAAAAATAGATTTGATGTCAACCGGCATAGGTAATAAAGGAGTATATGCATTAGCAAAAGTCTTACCGAAGAGTGCTGTAAGAGAAATAGATTTGTCTCACAACAATATAGGTAATGATGGAGTTGAGGCACTAGCAAACGCCTTAAAGAACAATAGTGCTGTGACAGAAGTATATTTGTCTCACAACCAGATAGGCTATGAGGGGGCGAATGAACTAATAAAAGTCTTACAGAACAGTCATGATGTAACGGAAGTATTTTGGCATGAATACTCATACCATGAAGAAAAGTTAAAAGTATCTCAAGCCTTAAAGAACGATAAGACTGCAGTGATAATAGATTTGGCTAGAAACCAGATATCTAGAAGTGAAATGGGAAAGAAATGGCTAAATAAAGCCTTAGAGCAAATTAACACTGTGCCGGAAATACATTTGATACACAGCTATATAGGTGATGAGGAAATAAAGACACTAGTGGAATCCTTAAATAACAATAGCACTGTGAAAAAACTAAAATTGGGCTGCAATCAGATAGGCAATAATGGAGCGAAAGCACTAGCAGACTTCTTAAGAAATAACAAAACTGTGGTAAAAATAGACTTGCTTTGCAACCAGATAGGTTATGAGGGAGCCAAGAAACTAGCAGAAGCCTTACAGAGCAATAACACTTTGCAAGAACTAGAATTGAAGCACAATCAGATAAGCAATAAATTATTACAGGATATAAATGAACTATTAAAGAAACACGAATTACAAGCCATAGAAGAATTACAAGCAGAAAAATATAATTTAGAATTAAAGGTTGCCGATGATTATACTGAGGTACCGTTTCTTGGTGATGAAGATTCTTCAGCAACATTAAACATGTAAGGATTTTTTAAGTAAAATTTCCATATATTACAAAAACCTGAAGAAATATTATGGTAATTTTTATTCTTCAGGTTTTTGTATTTGTTATATAGTCAATTGATGAAAAGTTGGTGACGTCGTCACTCATCGCTTGCCTATTACTTATAGGCGTCGCTCCTGCTACCCAATTCTCCTGAATTAATGGTATGGACCTACCCTATATACAGAATGAGAAGCATATGCTAATC
>NZ_MWZE01000152.1 GCF_002259525.1 Rickettsia endosymbiont of Culicoides newsteadi
TGAGTAAAGAATAGTAACAATAAAGAGAACGAAAGTTAAAGAGTTAATGAATAAGTATTCTGAATAAAATCCGTAATTATGTCGAGGCTCTAGAAGCCGTGGGAATGAGAGGTCACTCAAGGATATTTATAAGAATGCAGAAACCATTATGGCACTCGATGCCGAATATATGACCGCTTCCTTTGTGGCTCTATTTTTTTATTTTCTTTCTTGACAAATTCACTCGTCCATATATGACAGGGTAAAGACGTCCCCAACTTCTCATCAATTGACTATTTAGTAATAATTACTAAATACATCCTTAAATCTATAAGTAAGAAATTAACTGATCTAAATATGAAAACAATTTAATATTAATTTTGCACAAGTTGTGTACTTTTATAATCTATCTTACTTTATATGAAAATACTTGTATTTAGTAATTTATTTTACTATAATAAAATATTATATAAATTAACTATTTAGGTATTATCCAAATGTATATTAATACGTTTACTATTAGTTCTAAGGGGCAGATTGTCTTACCAAAGAAAGTTAGAGATATTTTAAAATCTAACATTGTTACCTTAGAGGTTAATGATAATAATCAATTAATATTATCCCCTGTATGTGACCTTGGGGGAGCTCTTTCTATTTATCGGAAAGATTCAGAACCTTCATTTGATGAAATCAGACAACAAGCATGGCTTGATAACACCTATTCTAAAGAAGCTAATAAGGTAGTGAAATGAAATATATTTGTGATAGCAACTTTATCCTTCGTTATCTTATTGCCGATAATCCAGAAATGTTTAGTAAAACCAAAGAAATATTTGAACAAGCTAAAACCGGTCATATTACTCTTATAATTGAACAAACAGTATTTACGGAAGTAATATTTGTCTTATCTTCTTTCTATAAAGTTCCCAGGGATAAAATAACTTTAACCTTATCTGAGATGCTAACTTATAAAGGAATTCAAAGTGATAAGAACTATTTTTTATTAGCTTTAGATTATTATTTAAAATATAATTTGCATATAGTTGATTGTATTCTTCTAGCTAAAGCAGTTACTACAGACTTACCCATTCTTTCTTTTGATCAAAAATTACTCAATTTAGCAAATAAACAATTAAAAAAAGAATAATATTATGGTGGTTATTTATTTTATTGGTTTCCTAGTACTACAGTTGTAGTTTAGATGTGAGCATTCACGATTTTTTTGCTATTTTTTTTGTGATGAATAAAAAAACCTGATCACCAAGCGTCATTGCGAGGAGACCGTAAGGTCAACGAAGCAATCCATTTCTAATCACTCTCCTGGATTGCTTCGTCGGTCTGGCAACCTCCTCGCAATGACGGATATAGCCAATTCAAGAGAATTGGGAGTGTTCGTCAAACTGCGTCAAGTTGAAAAAATAATCTTTTAAATATATAAAATAAAGATTATTGATGTTGTAAATAGCGAAGAATGTGGATAAGTTACTATCAACTTATCCACATGTTCTTCGCATAAAATAATAGGAAATTTGACATGAGCAAACCAATGAAACCAATTCAACTAGACCGTCCGCTTGATAAATCGTCTTTAAATCTACCATAAATGTTTTCTGATCTTTGCTAGCTACATACTTTAAAGAATTAC
>NZ_MWZE01000153.1 GCF_002259525.1 Rickettsia endosymbiont of Culicoides newsteadi
AAAAAAACATTTATCACAGGCATTAACTCCTTGCAACTCCTATATCTCCTTTATTTTTTCTTATCCCTTATCCCGAATTGACGTAACTTAGGTGATAAAGGAGCAATTGAAGTAGTTAAACTCCCCCTTACGAAGCTTGCAATAAAGATTAATAAGATAGGTGATGAAGGTATGCAGGCAATAATAGCTAACCTCCAGAATCTTAGCGAGCTAGATATGTCGTGTAATGATATAACTGATGCAGTAATAGATGAAATAGTTGCAAGTGTCCCGGAGAAGATTACTAAACTCGATTTAAAAAGGAACCCTAATATATCTTATAGCGGAATAGAGAAATTAGCTGTAATAAAAAACACTAATATTATCATCTCTGATAGTGATGATATTGAAGAGCTATTCTTGAAGTTCCTACGATGTGGTAATATTACGTCCGAAAGCATTAAAAATATAGTGTTTGAAATAGCCAGAATGTATAGTCCGTATAATAACGCCCCCTTATACAACATATAATAAACTCTCCAGAAAAATACCCCTTTGCTATAAACTCACGAGACAATGGAGGACACTCACTATTAAGTTTTTATAATCTTTTCTATCCTGAGATGCAACCGTTTCTTTTTCAGCACGGTGCAGTACCAGATACAGAGCAAAAACAAGATAGGCTTAAGACATTAGCACTAGATACACAGTCCGTTCATACAACAGAAGCAGTAAAATTAGTGAATTTTATTACTGATAATTTATTTAAAGCTTATGGGAATATAGAAAATAAACAACAGTTGCTAGTAAAAGCAGAAGAATATCAGGCAGGATTAACTAAATTGGATCAAGTTTATCAAAATTCAATAAAATTAAAATTACTTAGCTTGTCTGATGGTGCTAAGCGTGACACCATGAAAAATACGTTAGCGGCAAATCAACCTACACCAAGTGATCAAGACTATGTTGCTACCGTAATCGAGAAAGCTAAGATAGCACTAACAACAATATACCTAGGCAAAACAAATGGTCACTATAATCAAGGATATCCTACCCATAAAATGAAATATGGTGATGGTCATAAAATAACTATTCCCCAATCTTTGGGACTTGTTAAATCATTAATAGATACTATGGAGATTCCAGTTGCTGAAAAACTGGAGCTGTTGGTAACATTAATGAGACAAAATCCAGAATTAGTTGAAAGTAAACTGGGAATAATACAAGATAAATTAAACATAGATGTTCCACCAACAATATTAGTAGATTCTACAAAATGTCATAAATTCTTAGCAAGCAGTCCTGTTATAAAAAAGACTCCTCAGATAATAGGTGATTTGTTTAATAGTATTAGTGATTTAGATATAGACCAAACCTGGAGAGAGCAAAAAGCATTTATTGTAGCAGAAAACATCTACATTGCTGCAACTGCATATATGGTGGTCTCCTTTGTCTAGACAAAAATTTAGCAATTTAGAGATATAATTCCCATGAAATTATTATTGTCACTAT
>NZ_MWZE01000154.1 GCF_002259525.1 Rickettsia endosymbiont of Culicoides newsteadi
GTCGCCATATTGCTATTATTAAATTTATTCATTATCTATCATTATAACTTATATTAACCTCTATGTTAAGTGCTATAACTCCTTGCAACTCCTATATCTCCTTTATTTTTTCTTATCCCTTATCCCGAATTGACGTAATATACCTCCTTAACTATTTCAATTGGTATTATTAAGAATAAGAGAAGTAGAAATCGATTAGTGGGTGCAAAAAAACAGTTATAATGCACTATGAAACTATTTAACCTAAAGTTTGAGCTAGGTCTAATAATGTTAAAATGGTATTATAACTAAATTAATAAAATTAGAGGTAAATTATGCAAAAATGGCAGTTACAAGAGGCAAAGGAACATTTTGAAGAAATTATTGAACTCGCTGAAAACGGGCAACCTCAATTAGTAAATGATAAGAAGAGGCATAAAGCTGTCTATATTATCTCAGCGGAAGATTATATAGGTGATAAAATAAAACCCCCTATGTCATTTAAAGAATTTTTATTATCCATACCAAAAGTTGATAACGATGATGATGAGGATTTATTTGAAAGAAAACCAAGTAAAGCTAGGGAAGATATTGATATATGAGATATTTACTTGATACTAATATATTGTCAGAGTTCCGTAAGAAAAGTCCAAATAGCCAAGTAATATCTTGGTTATATCAAGTAGCTATAGAATCATTATATATAAGTTACTTAACAATCGGTGAGATTCAAAAAGGGATTGCTAAAAAGAGACAGATAGATTTAGTAGCATCATTAAGTTTAGAAAGGTGGCAAGATATTTTAATTAAAAATTATACCGCTAGAACCATTGGTATAGATAGTATAGATGTATGTAAATGTTGGGGGGAATTACTTGCTATTGATGCTACAAATCAGGTAGATAGCCTACTTGCTGCACAAGCAATAGTTCATGACATGGTTTTAGTTACTCGTAATACTAAACATTTTAATAAATTTGGAGTAAAATTACTAAATCCTTTTGAGGAATTTGGATTTAAATGATGTAAGAGGTAAAAAGTTGATAAATATCAATAATGCAGCCTTGAGCAGAAAGTTTGGCGACCCAGCTCAAGGTGCAAAGACACGGTTAAGCATCATACTGATAGTGGCTCTTTTTATGCCATTTTCAGTATCTGCCAGTATCACATGTAAAGGGCATTTTGTCAATCCAATTACTGACATTTTGTCAATAACATTCTGGGGTATGTCGTCACGAGATTGTGATTGCATAATTTTATGTGATTTGTTATTATAATTGTAGTAATAAAAATAGGCGATAAGAAGCAATGAGTTTAGCACATAGAAGACATGATATAAGCGATGAGCTTTGGAATAAGATAGAAAGCCATTTACCTGGTCAGAAAGGTTGTTGGGGAGGTATTGCAAGAGATAATAGAACTTTTATAAATGCAGTGATGTGGATATTT
>NZ_MWZE01000155.1 GCF_002259525.1 Rickettsia endosymbiont of Culicoides newsteadi
TTCTTTGAATTCTAGAGCTATGTTTAGCTTCACTCTTAATTCCAAGTGCCATGTTTTTACCGCTAACGGAGCAATTCTCAATTAGACTCATAATCATTCCAGAAAGACATTCTAGCCTTGATTTTTTCCAAGAAAAGTTTAGTATCAGTGACTGAAGTAGTATATTGTGCATAGTCAGAAAATACACTCTTATACTACTTCAACCTCCCATATACAATACCTTTGCAGAGTATTTATTACAAAAATTGTAGGGTACTATGGGTATAGCCTAGCTTACAACCATTCAGTTCTAGGTGAGTCAACCGTCAAATTAGGAAAATTATCAAAAATAAGGGGGTGTTTCCGGATGATAAATCAATTCAAAAAATAATATTTTTAGCCCTACAAAGTGCATCTAAAAAATGGACTATGCCCATAAAAGATTGGTCATTAGCTTTGAATCAATTTGAAATACTTTGTGGTAATTTTAAATATGATTTATTGGAATGTAAAAAATAGAACTTACACAAAATAAATGATTGACTCGGTGAAGTTGTTACTCGTCGTTCGGCTATTACATATAGGCGTCGCTCCTGCTACCCAATTCTCCTGAATTGACTATATCACCTATAATTCTCTCTATTTCTCTTGTTGACAAAGTCTTCAATTCGGCTCCTCCAATTCCTTCTAATAAAGGGTACCAAGCATTCTCATTACATAAAATATTTAAGCCCTCAACAAGTGATGAGAAGTTAGTAAAGTCGTCACTCATCACTTGCCTATTACTTATAGGCATCACTCCATCGCTCCTGCTACCCAATTCTTCTGAATTGACTATAGCATCATGTTTTTCCTTAATTATTTTTATTAGATCATTCCTATCTAGTGAATTTATGTTGATATTTGGTATAGGAACGTAATTATTATTATTTTCAATAAAGAGTAAATTAAATAGTGTTTCCATAGTGTTTTTAATATTAACCCCTGAACCACTCAACAGACTACACGTTTTAGGTATTCCCATATACTTTTTAAAAGTGGTGCATATTGGGGATTCAATATATTTTTTATTTGCTGATACATATTCAGTATAAAAAGTATAATTTATATCAATAGCTATCGTTGGATTATAATTAGGGTTAAGTATAAATAATTTATTAAATAATGAGTTCAAAGATTCTGGAGCATCAGCTCCAGATTTAGCAATTATGATAGATATCTCCGGTAGATATATTTCGTTATTCTCTAGTGTTGTTAATAGTTCTGATTTTACAAATATACCGTTATTTTGTTTGGTGAATAATTGCTCAAACAGGGAGTGTTCGTCAAACTGTGTCAAGTTGAAAAAATAATCTTTTAAATATATAAAATAAAGATTATTGATGTTGTAAATAGCGAAGAATGTGGATAAGTT
>NZ_MWZE01000156.1 GCF_002259525.1 Rickettsia endosymbiont of Culicoides newsteadi
CCACAACTGTTGAAAGTTAGAAGGTAAAGCGGGTTTTAGATAGGTTTTCTGTCATTGCGAGACCACGCAAGTAGGTCGTGGCAATCCATCTTTGGTTACTTTTATGGATTGCTTCGCGACCTACGGTCTTTCTCGCAATGACGTTGACCACATACGGCTTTTAAACTATTCGGTCTAAAACCTCTTCCTCTGCTAACTTTCAACAGTTGTGGACAAAACCCCGAGGGAATTACAGCTTACATACTTCGCCGGGTTACGTACTCCCTGCAATAACAAAAGTTTCTTAGGGTTTATACTCTTTTTAGGCAATATATCACAAAAATTTCTGCCACTAAGTAAAAAAATGTTTTAATTGCATAAAAATCCAATATTTTACATAAAATTAATAAAAATTATTCTTTTTGATATAAATCCACTTGACTTATACTATAAAATATCAATAAATATGTTCCATAATAAAAATTATTATGGAAGATTATGAAATGTCAAATGCCAACGAGTAAACATAAGAAAGCTGTATTGAAAAAAGCACCCCTAACCATTATTGGCAATGCTAATACCGCGGTTGGTATTAAGAAGGTTGATACTGCCGATACTAATTCTAAAAATATTGACTACTGGAAGTATAAGATTTTTAATACGGCAAATATATTTAATGAATCTCAAGATGACCCTGTGCAGTGGGACCATGTAACTTTCAATAAAATTAAGGACTCTCTGCACAATATTTGTTCTGACTTAAAAAATCAGTTAGATAAGATAACTGATCCAATGGTAACCCTTACACATTTAAAAAATTCAGTTAATAATGCAGCAATAGAGTCTTTTTCAACTAGAAAACAGTTGAGTAAGACTATAAAACACCATGATATGGAATATTTTGATCCAAGTAAACTCACTGATGATAATATTAAAGCATTTTGTGATAAAGTAAATAACACGATTGCATCTTATAATATAGTATTAACAGCCTTAAAGTTAGCCAGAGTATCTTCGCCGAAAGATAGGGATAAAATCACTGAACATTTATGCCCTCAATTATCTGAAATGGGTCATGAATATTTAAATAAGAATATCAAAAATATTGTAACAGGAGTCTGTAAGGGCTTAAATGATAATCGTACTTTTTGGTCTAAATTATGGAATAATGATTTTAAAGTTTCTAGCACAAATTTGCATCATATATTGGACGAAACAACTAATTCATGTGAGGGCAAGGAAAATAATGAGGCTAAGCTATATAGTTCATTACCTATTTTAGATTATAATGAGGGAGTGTTCGTCAAACTGTGTCAAGTTGAAAAAATAATCTTTTAAATATATAAAATAAAGATTATTGATGTTGTAAATAGCGAAGAATGTGGATAAGTT
>NZ_MWZE01000157.1 GCF_002259525.1 Rickettsia endosymbiont of Culicoides newsteadi
ATTTCCTGTGACCAATAATTAGCTCCTCCACATGCCTCCATAGCTACCAATGAACTTTTATCGAGATTGCTTAAATAGGCTATTAACTCATCTCTTGTAACTTTTTGGTAACCTATTTTTTTGCCATTTTGATCGACTTGCACCAAGTGCATACTATTTTTTGCTAAATCTATTCCTATTATAGTATTTTTTATGCTATTATTTATCATGGTATGGACCTATTAATTAAATTATTATTTAATTTGGAGCAGCTGAAAACTATTTTTCAGCTGACTCCGTACAAGTAAAGCATATTTCGCTTCACTCGTCCATACCATCATTCCCGCGTAGGCGGGAATCTATAATACCTCAGGGGATTTTTATATCCTTGCTTTCGCAGGGATGACAACCATGATCCTATATTTTATTCAAATCTGCAAAAAAACTTGATTATCGAATTTTAAAAATTCTTTTGGAATTTATGCCAAAGATTTTCAATTATCTGCTCATAAGCAACGAGTTCTGATATAGTCCAATTAAATTGGTTAAAAATATCATATGCCTTATTTATCTCAGTATTAATAGCAGCTGTATTAAGTTTCTCCTCACATAATAACTTTTTTAGTTTTTCTTCCTGCATCTTCTTATATTCCTTATGGTTAGCGGTACCAGATTCTGCCATATTATGCATCCTGTTAGTCCGTATTTGTATTTCTATGTTACAGTCATAGGTATCTGCTATAACTACGATATGCAAAGAACGGTAACCATTATCCTTAGGGTTAGCAATATAGTCTTTGCTCTTCGCCATATTAACAGGATATATCTTGTAAAGAATAGTCAATAATTTATAACATTCATATTGCTTATTAACTATAATCCTAAAACCAATTAGGTCAGTCAATTCTTTCACAGTAATACCCTTCCTTAGCATCTTCTTTAAAGCAGAATAAGGATCTTTTAATCTGTAACGTATTTCAGCTTCTATATAATTTTTACGCAGATTATCCCTAATATTAGCTATAATCTTGTGTAAATCGTTAGTAGTGGTATCTTGCATAATTAATATCACATGAAAAGGAATCTTTGATATGTTAACAAGTAGTAATTAATTTGTCAATTATCAGAAACTAATTAGTTAATAAATCAATAAAAATTTATCATAAAAAACTCCCAAGCTAAATAATGTAGAAAATTAGATATACTTATAAATATGAGCGTATTCTACTAAGAATAGAAACACTAATACTGTTTTATATTTTAAAAAGAATGTTCTAATTTATTTTTTCACATGAGGTAAATGGATACTGGACTGAAAAATCAAGACAAAAAAATAATAATTTTGTTTCCCATTTTTGCATTTTTCAAGCTGCAATTTGT
>NZ_MWZE01000158.1 GCF_002259525.1 Rickettsia endosymbiont of Culicoides newsteadi
ATTTCAAAAATTTAAAGAATGGCGTGGTATAGCAACAAGATATGCTAAAAATACAAAATCATACATGGCGGGTCTTTATTTAAGGGCTTTACTAATGTGGACTCAAATCTCGTGACGACACACCCTAGTTGGTTTGCTAAATCTACAAGGTTAAAGAACTTTGATTTATAACCCTTTCTTACTGCCCTTGCACTAATGGCTATAGCAAGGCGCGTTTTGCCGGTACCAGCCCCTCCAATTAACACTATATTTCTAGAACTATTAACAAACTCACAACTATATAAATGCATAATTTGCTCTTGGCTTATTGGGGTATCAGTAAAAATAAAATTATCTATATCTTTCTTCTCTGGAAACTTTGCAGCTCGAATTCTACTTTGAATAGCTCTGAGCGTTCTAGTACATGAACAAGATAGTGCTGAAGTAATTTTTTCAACATTAATGGGAGATATTGTTGAACCTAGAAGACAATTTATTCAAGCAAATGCCTTGAATGTAATTAATTTAGATGTTTAAAATTTAAATCTTTAACATTAGCCATTATTTGTATCTTTTTACTATTCAATGTCGTTTATGTTTGTTATGCTTTTATGCTTCCAAGAATTGTTTTGTAAAAATATCATAGATTCAGGTACTCACTATTCGTTTTCAAATCTAATTCTTGGAATCATTCGAGTAGACATTAGTTACTCATGTAATTAACAGGGAAACTCGATATTTTCTGCTAACTAAATGTACAAAATGATTGGAGATAGATTATGATATCAAAAAATAATATTGTATTTATGGCACTGCTACTTGTAACAAATGTTGATATTATAGCAATGCCACCACCTGGTAAGAGTCTTGATAATGAGTACTTAGAAGGATTAAATGACGAGGAACTTGATGAAGAATCTGATCAGCTATTTAACTTCATATCAGACAATCTAAGAAAAACAAAAAAGCAGCTTAAGGAAGAGCAGGAAAGCAAAAAATCACTTGAGCAACAACTGAATGATGAAAGAGAGAAAGCAACTAATAAGGTTATTCAGTTTGAACAAAAACTAAAAGATATACAAGGACAGCTGGCGACGGCTCAAAGCAAGGAGCAAAAACTTAAACAGCAATTGAGTAACGAAGCTACTCAGTTTAAGAAAAGAATAGAAGATATTAAGGCAGAAAAAAGTAATTTTGAACAACAATTAAAGGATGTAAAACAGAGTGCAGTTATTAATACTGCTCAGTTTAAGCAAAAAATAAAAGATATACAAGGGCAGCTCAATACAGAGCAACAAACTAAACAAAAACTTGAACAACAATTGAATAACGA
>NZ_MWZE01000159.1 GCF_002259525.1 Rickettsia endosymbiont of Culicoides newsteadi
AAAAAAACATTTATCACAGGCATTAACTCCTTGCAACTCCTATATCTCCTTTATTTTTTCTTATCCCTTATCCCGAATTGACGTGAGTGCATATAATTTATTTATTACAGAAGTAACACCTCTCAATGATGGAGAAGTAAGATTGGGATATCAATACCGCCCTAGCGAAGGCTTATATCCAAGCAAAAACTCCGTTATGCACTCAGAGAAACTTAGCGGCAATGAACCATTAACCCCGTTTTACTCCCACTATAAGGAATCTACTAATCTTTATCAAAGTAAACAATTTACAGAGGCTATGACAGAGATCGAGCTTGCTCTTCAGGAAGAGCCGAATAACCAATTTGCTATAGATATGAATAATTTATTAAGAAAATTAGTGGAAACCACTACTATTGAACCAACTTCTTCCACCTCTAACGAAGCTTCTAGCACAGCAACTTCTACTACGCCGGAAAAAATTACTGAAACCTCTCTTACCTCTTTAATTACAGAAGCTTCTACCCCACCGGAAGAAATTACCGAAGCATTTATTGCCTCTTTAATTACAGAAGCTATAGCAAAAAACACTACTCAGGTAGAATCTTCTACGCCAACAGCACCACAAGACCAAACTACCCCTTCCGCTGAAGATCAAGGATGGTTGTGGAACAAAGTAGTTGCACCTATAGCTGAAACAGCTGCAGTGGTAGTTACTACTGCAGTTATTGCATACGCTCTCCATAAACTAAAACAATGTTATAATAAAAATAAAACAAAAGAGACATTAGACGTAGAACTTAAAAATTGTGATGAGCTGAGTTTATTGAAGATAGTAGATCAAATCATCCCAATTAATGATAACGGTTATACAGATGGGATAAAAGATTTATTAGGTGCAACAGAAACTGAAGATTCATGTTCAGTAATAGCATAGGTATAAGTCGCTAATTACCTTAGTGTCCCCCCTGCTTACTTTAATGTCACCCTGCGTAAGCAGGGGTCTAGATTCCCGCCTACGCGGGAATGACAATGCTTCTAAGATGTCACCCCTGCGTAAGCAGGGGTCTAAAGCACAACTGTTGAAAGTTAGAAGGTAAAGCGGGTTTTAGATAGGTTTTCTGTCATTGCGAGACCACGCAAGTAGGTCGTGGCAATCCATCTTTGGTTACTTTTGTGGATTGCTTCGTCGACCTAAGGTCTTCCTCGCAATGACGGTTTCTCAATTATTGTTTTCTTAAACTAACGCTTATGCGTAAGCAGGGGTCTAGATTCCCGCCTACGCGGGAATGA
>NZ_MWZE01000016.1 GCF_002259525.1 Rickettsia endosymbiont of Culicoides newsteadi
TAATGCCTAGATTGTTTATCCCGCTTAATATTCTTATGCATTTGTTATTTGGCGAGGAAACAGGTACTTATTTTATTGATGCAACGACAATCAAGGCTTGTCATAATAAAAGGCGATATAGTAATAAAATATTTAAGGGACTAGCGAAACATAGCAAATCATCGATGGGTTATTTTTATGGGTTCAAGTTACACTTAATTATTAATGAAAAAGGACAATTTATAGCATTAAAAATGACTAAAGGAAACGTTGATGATAGGATTCCAGTACCTGAGTTAACAAATGGTTTAACAGGAGTTATGTATGCAGATAAAGGATATATTAAGCAAAACTTATTCATCAGTTTATATGAAAGAGGATTAAAAATGGTGCATGGGATTAAGAAAAATATGCCAAATAAATTAATGGATTTAAAGGAGAAGATTATGTTAAGAAAACGTAATTTAATTGAAACAGTTTTTGATTATTTAAAGAACAAAATGAACCTTGAGCATACTAGACACAGATACCCTATAAATGCTTTTGTTCATATACTTTCTACACTAGTTGCCTATTCTCTTAAGAAAAATAAACCTTCCATAAATTGCAATTTCGACTTTCCTCTAAATTATAACCTTATCCCGAATTGACGTTAGTTAGAAAATTAAGCCATTCTTTACTCATAAATTCGCGATCAGCCAATAAATATTTAATTTTATGAACTCCAAAATTATTGATAAATCGCTCTAAAATTTCCTCCATCAACCAGCTAGAACAAGCACCCCCGTGATCTAATGGATACCAATAAATAGGCACAGAAATTTTTCCGAAAACTATAACCAAAAATAATATATTAATATCACTTGTGCCAAATTTCCAGCAAGTTCTATCCAGAGCAATAATGTATTTGTCATTAGCAAAAATATTCAAAATAAACTTAGCAATTTTGTCATAATTAAATATTTGATCCCTAAACAGCCTATATATTCTTTGAATTCTAGAGCTATGTTTAGCTTCACTCTTAATTCCAAGTGCCATGTTTTTACCGCTAACGGAGCAATTCTCAATTAGACTCATAATCATTCCAGAAAGACATTCTAGCCTTGATTTTTTCCAAGAAAAGTTTAGTATCAGTGACTGAAGTAGTATATTGTGCATAGTCAGAAAATACACTCTTATACTACTTCAACCTCCCATATACAATACCTTTGCAGAGTATTTATTACAAAAATTGTAGGGTACTATGAGCAGGAGCGACTAATAACAACTTCCCAAACTTCTCTCTAATTATTTAAGATTTTTAGTAAGAGCAAAAAAAACTCTGGAAAGGTGATAAGTGATGGTCGGGGCAGAGAGATTTGAACTCCCGACCCTCTGGTCCCAAACCAGATGCGCTACCAGACTGCGCTATGCCCCGAATAAATGATAAAAATCAAAATAAGTACTAGGAGGCAAAGATAACGAAAATCTCCTAGTACTTAAGTGTTATAGTCAATTCAGGAGAATTTGGGGCTAGGAATGATGCCCATAAGTAATAGGCAAGCGACGAGTGACAACGTCCCCAATTTCTTATCAATTGACTATAAGTTAGATTGATATTGTTTAATTATATAGACTATAATATAACTCAAATCAATTTTTTTGTTTTAAAAATCATCATATTTATAAAATGTCTTCATTACACGCATCAATATTAACCATATTTCCAGAAATGTTTCCTGGATCTTTGAAATATTCCCTTGCAGGGCAAGCCTTAAAAAAAGGTATTTGGTCTTATAATGTGGTTAATATAAAAGATTTTGGGTTAACTAGACATAAAAATGTTGACGATGAAGCTTATGGCGGTGGTAGCGGGCTGATAATGCGTCCGGATGTACTTGGTAGCTGTTTAGATAATGTTTTGTCTTCAAGTCCTAATACCCCAATATATTACCCATCACCAAGAGGAAAATTATTTAACCAAAATATTGCTCATCAAATTATACAAGAAAAACAAATAATAATTTTATGTGGGCGATTTGAAGGGATTGACGAACGTATAATTGAAGAGTATAATGTTAGAGAAATTAGTATAGGGGATTATATTTTATCTGGTGGCGAGGTAGCAGCCCTTACTATTCTCGATTGTTTGATTAGACTACTTCCGAATGTATTAGCAAACCAAGATACATTGCAATCAGAGTCTTTTGAGAAAAATGGTGAGTTTGCTGGATTGCTTGAATGCCCTTTATATACGAGACCAGTAAAATGGAAAAACAGAGAAGTTCCAAGTGTTTTGTTGTCTGGTAATCATCAGTTAATTAGAGATTGGAAAAGTAATCAGTCTATGGAGATTACTAAAAAACGTAGACCAGATTTATTAAATTTTATAGGAGTTTAAAGCGATGAATATTATTGAGCAATTTGAACAACAGCAAATTGCAAAACTAACTGAAAATAAAAAAATTCCTGATTTTAAGGCGGGAGATACTTTAAAGGTTACTGTAAAGATAATTGACCGAACAGTCGAAAAAGATGGCAAGGAAAAATTGTTAGAGAGACTGCAAGCATATGAAGGTGTGGTAATTGCTAGAAGAAATAGTGGAGTTGCCTCTTCTTGCGTAGTTCGTAAGGTCAGTCATGGTGAAGGTGTAGAGAGACGATTTATGATTTTCTCACCGATGGTACATGCAATTGAAGTTGTAAAATATGGTGTAGTACGTCGTGCTAAACTCTATTACCTAAGAAACCTAAGTGGTAAAGCAGCTAGAATTAAAGAAAAACTTCAAGTAAACACTAAAAAAATAAATAAGAAAAAAGTTGTTGCTTAAGAAAGGTCATAGCAATTATCTTTTTTATTTTCTTATGAATAACAAATCTGCTCACCAAGCGTCATTGCGAGAAGACCGTAAGGTCGACGAAGCAATCCAAAAACGACCAGGAATGGATTGCTTCGTCGGCTACACCTTCTCGCAATGACGTCTTGTACTTTAGCTTTTTTTCCGTGAACACTCACTTGTGTGGCACAGCCTCTTAAGGCTTAAGCAACTCTTTAGCTGCTTTTAGGCTCGCATCGGTAATGGATTCTCCTGAAATCATGCGAGCAAGCTCAGCTTGTCTTTCCTGAAGATTCAGGCTTTTTACCGTAATTTTAGTAGTTTCATCCAATTGTAGTTTGTTGACAATAATATGCTGATCTGCCTTACCCGCTACTTGAGGTTGGTGAGTAATAACAATCACTTGGGCAATAGAGCTAAGCTTTTTAAGCTTTTCTCCAACTTTATCGGCCACGATACCACCAATTCCGGTATCTATCTCATCAAAAATAATAATGTCTTTCAGTGATTTATCAAAGAGACAAGTTTTTAGTGCTAACATAAACCTTGATAATTCGCCACCAGAAGCAATTTTATCAATAGGTGCAAGTTGCATACCTGGATTTGTTGAGGCAACGAAACGTATATTATCAATACCATCAGACATCTTGCATAATAGCATCTGACTAGTTCTACCTTCCGTATTTTGCTTAGTTTCTTCTAAAAACTCCTCGCTTATGTTTAATTCTGCAAAATTTTTATTATTGGTTTGGTTAGAAGGATTATTTTTAGGTGCTATTTCTACTTTAAAAATCGCCTTTTCCATTTTAAGCTGTTCAAGCTCTTTTTGTACAGCTAATTCTAGATTTTTTGCACTAATAGAACGCTTGTATGATAAAGCTTCAGCTAGTTCAAAATATTTTTTATGTTCTGCTAGCTTATTAATATCTAGGATTTTAACATTATTGATTTTATTTTTAAGGGCATTTAATTGTTGATTAGAATTATCAAAAAATTCAGGTATTTTATCGCAAGAAATATTATATTTTCGTGCTATATCACGAATTTTAAATAGCCTTTCTTCCACTTCGTCTAAGTTAAATTCATTTCTATCAATGTTATTAATAATATTCTGTAATTTTATACGTGCTTCTTCTAAGCTATTATAGCAATCATCTAAATTTAATGAAATAGAGGCAAATTCTTCGTTTTGCTGTAAATTACGGTTTATCAAACGTTGAGCATTATTAATTGACTTATTAATTTCAGGGACTTCAAGATATGATAATATATCTTGGATCACTTGTATTTCTTTATCACGATTTTGTAAACTACGCCTTATAGTAACAAGCTTTTCTTCTTCTCCTGTTTGATAATCAAGAGCTTCTAATTCTTTGGTAACAAAGGTTAAATAATCTATTTCTTGTTCTATAGCATCTTTATCTCTGGTAACTTTATTGATTTCTTTGGTAGTTGTCTGTAAAATATCAAAATGTTTTGATAATTCAGATCTTAAATTTACAAGCCCTCCATAATCGTCCAAAATGTTAATATGGAAGGAAGGGCTAAGAAGAGAAGTATGACTATTTTGCCCATGAAGTTCAAATAAATAATCTGCTACTTGTTGCAAGGTACTTATCGTTACTACTTGATCATTAATAAGAAATTTCTTACGGTTGTTAGGTTTTTGAATACGTTTTATTAATAATTCCTGGTCATACTCAATATTAAATTGCTCCAAAAGCTTTTTTAAGTCATCATTGAGAGTGAATGTTGTAGCAACCGAACAGTAATCACTCCCATGTTTTATTACATTATCAGAGAATTTGTTACCTAAAGAGAACAAAATTGCATCTAGCAAAATAGACTTACCAGCTCCGGTTTCTCCGGTAATTACACATAGCCCCTTTTCAAACTCTATCTCCAATTCGTCTATCAGAATAAAGTTCTTAACCGAAAGACTTTGTAACATTATATTTCATTCTTTTAAAGAGTTATTAATTAGTGAGTAGCAATATTTATACCAAGTACTGTCCGGATAGTTATGACCGAGTACCGCGGCATATTTCTTTGCTTCATTGCTAAGACCTAGCATTAAATAACTTTCCACTAAGCGATAAAGTGCTTCTGGTATATGTGATGTAGTTTGATAATCATCTACAATAATCTGGAATCTATTGATAGCAGCTATGGGGTTATTCTGCATGAGATAATAACGACCTACGTCCATTTCCTTGCCAGCTAAATGATCATTTACTAAATCGATTTTTAAAGCTGCATCAATTGAATATTTTGTTTTTGGGAAAAGTCTTATCACATCTTCAAAACTCTTTTTAGCTAAAAAGGTTCTTGATTGATCAAGTTGTACATTCGAGACTTGCATATAATAGGATAATGCCTTTAGGTAATAGGCATATGCAATATCTTCATGCATTGGATGAAGCTTAATAAAGCTATCCAGTACATCTACTGCTTCTTCATACTGACCTCCGAGGAATAAAGAATATGACTGCATCAACTCAGCTTGAGGAGTCATTTTATTACCAGGATCTTGATAAAAAATCCTCGAAAATTCTTCGGCAGCTTTCAAATATTGTTGCTTTTCCAGTAAAATAAGACCATCATTGTATAATTCTGGAGCTGGAACTATTAAGTCTTCGTCCGTCTTCTTGGTTTTACAACCAGATAGGATTAAGCAGGTAGTGATTGTATAAAATAATAATTTTGCTAATTTCATCATAGAACTTGATAAGTTTTTTAAACTTAATTTATACACGAAACATCAATGAGTATACAAGATTATTTTAAAAATTATTATTTATAGTCAATTGATGAGCAGTTGGTGACGGCATCGTTCAACGCTCATAAGAGTCAATTTAAGAAAACAATAATTGAGAAATCGTCATTGCGAGGAGACCGTAAGGTCGATGAAGCAATCTAGAAAAGTGATTAAAAATGGATTGCCACGCCACCTACGGTGGCTCGCAATGACGATTTTCTACTTTATTTTCTTAAACTGACGCCTATGCACTCAATGCTTGCCTATTACTTATAGGCATCGCTCCTAGCCCCAAATTCTCCTGAACTGACTGTAGCATAGATTTTTAGAACTATATTGGTACCTCTGGCCGGACTTGAACCAGCACGCCTTTGGGGCTGTAGATTTTGAGTCTACTGTGTCTACCATTCCACCACAGAGGCTAAATATGTCTAATCAGTAAAATAGCTAGATATTTGTACTATGTAAATAAATTACTTGATTAAAACTAAATTTTTATTTTAGAATTTTCTTCTTGAAAAGAAAAGGTTTGCATCCTATACTATATTATATAGAGATAATAACATATTCATGGGGTTTCTTATGGTTGATTATACAAAAACTTTTACCGCCACTCAGAAAACATATGATGCAGGACTGAGAGAATACATGCTAAAAGTCTATAATTATATGGCTTTAGCTCTTGTGCTAACTGGAGTAACAGCTATTGCTACTATATCATTCGATCCATTGACCAGGCTTTTATTTCAGACTGCACCAAATGGACAATTTATAGGCAATACTGGTTTGGGAACGTTGGTAATGATTTCTCCTTTGGGGATTGCTTTGTACTTCTTTATGGGCTTTGGCAAGATGAGTTTAGAAACTACTAAAGTATTGTTTTGGGTTTATGCTGCATTAACTGGTATGTCCTTAGCATCTCTTGGGCTTATCTATACTGGAGAGTCAATTGCTCGGACTTTCTTCATTTGCTCGTCTGTCTTTGGAGCAATGAGTCTTTATGGCTACAGTACCAATAGAGATTTAACATCAATGGGATCATTTCTTGTTATGGGATTGTTTGGTATTATCATTGTATCGTTGGTTAACATATTCTTACAAAGTTCCGCTATATATTTTGCAACATCTCTAATTGGGGTTGCTGTATTTATGGGGCTTATTGCATGGGATACTCAAAAAATTAAGTCGATGTATTTTATGTCTGGTGGTGGAGAATTAGGACAAAAAATGTCTATAATGGCTGCTTTTAGCTTATATTTAGACTTTATCAACTTGTTCTTATATCTTTTAAGATTCTTTGGTAATAGAAGAAGCTAGAACTGACGTCATTGCGAGCTGATATGTCCCCACGAAATTAAGTATGATAAAGCTCCGTCTTTATAATAGATTGCCAGGGGTTCTAGCAATGGTTTTATGGTATGCAAATAATTAAATTCAATAATAAATTTCCCAAGGGTAAAATACGAATAAATCTTTTTATCTTTTACTGTATTAGGTTGGAAAATTCTTTGCATACCTTGGCTATAGCCTACCACCCCTATAACCCAATATGTTATAATAACAATAACCCTTTTACCATCGGGTATTATACTCTTTAATTTATTTAGAAATTCTACCGTCATTTAATACTGTTTTTACATCCATAACCTATTATAGTCAATTCAGGGGAATTGGGTAGCAGGAACGATGGAGCGACGCCTATAAGTAATAGGCGAGCATTGAGCGACGACGTCACCAACTTCCCATCAATTGACTATATCTCCATCATCATTAAATAATGATGATATTCTATCAATTTTTGCTATTTTGCAACAGTTTCGTGGGGATACATCAGATTACAATGACGTTCCGCAATTTTTAAATTGCCATGGGGGTTTTATGCGTAAGATAAGTTACTCATTAAATTGCTCTTTGATAATTCGATTTTCAAGGCTATTTTTTTTATCAAATAGTAATTTGATCATCTTGTTTTTTGCTGATTTAATTAATACTGACTTAATATCGTCAAATTCCTGAAAATCGGCAGCTGCATTTACTGGTCTTTTATTACTTTCTAAAATTTCAAATCTTATAGTAGTGGAAAATGGTAATAACGCACCGTGCCAACGTCTTGGACGAAAAGGACAAATTGGCGTTAGACATAATACATTTGACTCAAGTGGTAAAATAGGTCCCCCGGCAGATAAGTTGTAAGCACTGCTACCAGCTGGAGTCGCAACCATTGCCCCGTCAGCTACTAATTCACTCATACGTTCAACTTGATCAATTTCAATCTTAAATTTAGCTGCTTGGTTGGTTTTACGAAATATCGAGACTTCATTAATAGCTAGGGCGGTATAGGTTTTACTATCTACAGTTTCTACTTGCGTCTCTAAAGGGTATAAATGAGAAACTATTGATTCTTGTAAATTATCTATTAATTTTTCTATAATAATTGAATTCATTAAAAACCCAATATTGCCAGAATTAATTCCATAAAAAGGAACGTTCAGGTGCATATAACGATGTATCGCATGTAATAATTCGCCATCTCCGCCAACTACAATAATTACTTCTGCTTCTTCCACTTTGCAAAATTTATAGCATAGTTCGAGCTGCTTAACTAGTTCTAACGATTTCGTGGAATTGTTAAAAATAATTGCAATTTTATTTATATTAATTTTAGTTTTTGCCAACATAAATACAATATATGGTTAATTATTAATACAAAAAAACATGAGGCTAGTACATCACTTAAAAAATGCCCCCCCATTAATATGCGACTTAACCCAATTAATGAGCCAAAAATTAAGGTGATACTGTAGATTCTTGAGAAATATATAACAGGAGCAATATACGCAAGGCTAGTTAAACTATATCCCATAGCTGCATGTCCTGATGAAAATGAGCAGTTATGTACACATTCATTAGAAATTAAAAAAGCTCGAGTAAAATTTTTGGAACCATTAAAATTTTTAATTTGCACAGGACGAGCCCTGCCAAAATGTTCTTTAAATAGATGATTCACCAATAATCCAGGACCTATTGCTGTAGACAAAATTATATAAAAGCTCCCAGAAATAATAAGTCTATTAAAAGTTTTATACTTAACAATTAAGTAAATTAAGTATAATAATGTTACTGTAAGTAGTAGTTTAGTTAATATTGGAATAATTTCAAACAATAATTGGACAATGCTATTGTTACGGTAGATAAATCCATCGTTACTGTCGTAGAATAAATTTGAGAAATCTATATCAAAATTAGGAAATAGTACGATCAATAATAAGACTATACCAAAAGCAAATATGTTCGCATAAACTAAATTAGTATTAATCATAGACTAAAAGCCGAAAATAAGGTATAAAAATATACTTAAACCATACATAATATAGAAGTTAACATGCCATTCAACATTAAAAACCATAAAAATGCTTTACTATTCTTACCACTTGGCGGGTCAAATGAAATCGGCATAAACGTCAATCTATATCATTATAAGGGAAAGTGGTTGATGGTTGATTGCGGTAGCGGCTTTGCTGATAACTATTTACCAGGTGTTGATATGATAATTGCTGATATTAGCTTTATCGAACAATATAAAAAAGATTTGTTAGCTTTAGTCCTAACTCACGCACATGAAGATCATTTGGGAGCAATCCAATATTTGTGGAGCAGTCTAAAATGCCCAATATATGCAACTACCTTCACTGCAAATTTTCTGAAACTTAGATTAGCTGAATATGATTTTGCTAAAACTATAAAAATTCATGAAGTAAAACCTTCGGCAAAAATAAATCTTGATCCATTCCAATTAGAAATGGTACCGCTTACCCATTCAGCTCCAGAAATGCAAGCAATTATGATACGCACAGAAGCTGGCAATGTTTTCCACACTGGAGATTGGAAGTTTGACCATGATCCTTTACTCGGTGAAAAAGCTAACAAGGATTTACTAAAATCCTATGGCGATGAAGGGGTTTTAGCTTTAGTTTGTGATTCAACTAATGTATTTAATGCAGGGACTTCTGGCTCGGAAGGAGAAGTGCGTAAAAGTTTAATAGATATTATAGCAGGTTGCCCCCAAATGATTGTGGTAACAACCTTTGCTTCAAATTTGGCACGACTTGAAACTATAATTCATGCAGGTCAGATGGCAGGAAGAAAAGTAGTGCTATCAGGAAGAAGTTTGCATAGAATTTTGCTCGCAGCTCAGGAAAGTGGTTATATGAAAGATATTGCCCCTTTAATTGATGAGCGGGATGTTGCAAGATTTAAAAGGCAAGAACTTTTAATTATTGCTACTGGCTGTCAAGGGGAACCTCTAGCAGCTACTGCCAAAATGGCAAATAATAGTCATCCTAGTATCAAGTTAGCTCCTAAAGATACAGTTATATTCTCTTCAAAAATTATTCCTGGCAATGAAAAGAAAATTTTCCGTATGTTTAATATTTTCGTAAAAGCAGGAATTGAAGTGATAACTGAACGAGATCATTTCGTTCATGTTTCTGGACATCCATCAATTGACGAACTCAAGCAAATGTACGCCTTAATTAGACCTCAGATTTGCGTGCCAGTACATGGTGAACCGGTACACATACATGAGCAAGCAAAATTAGCTCGTAAAAATGGTATAAAGCATGCTATTGAAGTAGAAAATGGTAGCCTAGTATTACTTGATCCTCATAATCCACGTATTTTAACTAAAGTAACAACGGGTTATTTTGCTGTTGATGGCAATTATCTTTTACCAGCTGAATCATCAATTTTCAGAATCCGCAGACGTATGCGTGATGATGGTATAGTAGTTGCTTCTCTGATAATAAATAAGAAGGGCGAACTTACTTGTAGACCTATTTTATCTATGCCAGGACTTCTTGACTCTAATGATGATGCACAGCTAATTAATCTAATCAAAGATAATATTGCTGAAACAGTAGAAATTCAGAGAAAATCAAAAGGTAATCTCCTCGATGATCAGGTCGAAAATGCTGTAAGGTCAGCTATTCGCAAAATATTAAAACATGAAATGAATAAATCGCCTCTTATTATAGTTAATGTGGAGAAAGCGATTTGAATTAGTTATCGTAGGCAGCCTTCTAGAGCGAAGCAATCCATCATTCCCGCCCACTATTGTCATTCTTAGCAATGGTTGGGAATCTGGATATCGCACCGAAGTAGGGATGACCCCACAACTGTTGAAAGTTAGAAGGTAAAGCGGGTTTTAGATAGGTTTTTTGTCATTGCGAGACCACGCAAGTAGGTCGTGGCAATCCATCTTTGGTTACTTTTATGGATTGCTTCGTTGACCTATGGTCTTTCTTGCTAATAGACGTTGACCACATACGACTTTTAAACTATTCGGTCTAAAACCGCTTCCTCTTCTAACTTTCAACAGTTGTGGGGATGACCCAAAACAGGATTGCTTCGTTGACCTACGGTCTTTCTTGCAATGACGTCAGTTTGCTATGGATAAATGCTAATCGGTTTAGCTGTATAGTCAATATTATAACCAGTAGGGAACTATGTCTACAAAATCTTCTATTAATCAAACAGAGCTAGAAAAATTTAGTAAGATTTCTAGCCAATGGTGGCAGAAAGATGGAGAATTTAAAATTCTGCATCAAATAAATCCAATTCGTATTGGTTACATAATAGACAAGATAAAAGAGCATTTTAACGTGCAGGATGACATATTACCTTGTTCAAATTTAGAAATTTTAGATGTAGGGTGTGGAGGAGGATTAATTACCTCTCCTCTCTGTAAATTAAATGGCATAGTTACCGGCATAGATGCTCTACAAAGTAATATAGATATTGCAGTACAATATGCCTCGGAACAAAATTTGAATATACAATATCTTAAATCAACTGTTGAGGAGTTAGTATATTCAGATGATTTAAATAAAAAACAGTATAAGTATGATGTGGTGCTGTGTTTAGAAGTAATAGAGCATATAGATAACCCTGGTGATTTTATAAAAAACCTGGCTAGCTTAGTAAAACCAAATGGTATGATTATAATTTCAACGATTAATCGTACAGTGAAATCATATATGCTGGCTATTTTGATGGCAGAATACCTACTTAATTGGGTACCCAAAAACACCCATGATCATAGTAAATTTCTTAAACCATCGGAAATTTACTCGATGTTCAATGATAATAATATTGGGCTTAAAGAACTCAAAGGCTTAACCTATAATATCGTTAATGGACTTTGGCATTTGAGTGATGATATAGATGTAAATTATTTTGCTTACTTAACTAAATAAAGGAAAATATGACTATAATTACTAGATTTGCTCCATCTCCTACTGGCTTTTTGCATATTGGCGGAGCAAGGACGGCGTTGTTTAATTATTTATTTGCTAAACACCATAATGGTAAGTTTTTGCTACGAATTGAGGATACTGATCAAGCAAGATCAACCAAAGATGCAGTAGATGCTATATTTTCCGGCTTGAAATGGCTTGGTTTAAACTGGGATGGAGAAGTAATTTTTCAGTCTAAAAGAAATGATTTATACAAAAAAGCTGCTCTGAAGTTAGTAGATGAGGGGAAAGCTTATTATTGCTTTACTTCTCAACAAGAAATAGATAGACAGCGAGATAGTGCCATAGCTAATAAACAACATTTTTTGTTCGAAAGCCCTTGGCGGGATGTACCACCTTCTAATTCGCAGGAGCAGAAAAGTATCCCCGTTATCCGCTTGAAAGCCCCAAAAACTGGGCAAACAATTATTCATGACTCTTTACAAGGAGATGTTACTATTGAAAATTCGCACCTTGATGATATGGTATTGTTACGTAGTGACGGTACTGCTACCTATATGTTAGCGGTAGTGGTGGATGATCACGATATGCAGATTAGCCATATTATCAGGGGGGATGACCATTTAACTAATGCGGCTCGTCAAAAAATACTTTATCAAGCTTTTGGCTGGTCTGTACCACATATGGTACATATACCGTTAATACATGGAGATGATGGAGCGAAATTATCTAAAAGACATGGGGCTCTTGGAGTAAAGGCTTACCAAGATATGGGGTATTTACCTGAGAGTTTGTGCAATTATTTACTAAGATTAGGCTGGAGTCACAAAGATGACGAGATTATTTCAATATCCCAAGCTATAGAATGGTTTAACCTTGATGGGCTAGGTAAATCGCCAGCTCGTCTTGATTTTGCCAAAATGGATAGTTTAAATTCTCATTATTTACGTCAGCTTGATGACCAAACATTAACAGAAATGACTTGTCAGAGTTTACAAGAAAATTATCAAGTTACTGAGAAAGAAAAGGAATATATTAGACAAGCAATGCCAAGTTTGAAAATAAGAAGTACCAATTTAGTCGAATTAGCAAAACTAGCTAGGATTTATTTAGTTAATGTTCCTATTATCTATTCTGAAGAAGCTAAAGAACTGATCAATAATTGTGATAAAAATTTGGTGGGACAAGTTATAAAGGAATTGGAGAATTTAGCAAATTTTGATAAAGACTCAATTCAAATAAAATTTAAAGAAATTGCCAAGGATAATAATATTAAACTTGCAGATATCATGCAGTATATTAGAGCTTTAATGACAGGTATGACTACTTCCCCAAGTGTTTTTGAAATTATCGCTATAATTGGTAAAGAAAATGCTATTGATAGGTTATTGTATAAGGACGCTAAGGAATTAGGGAAATGATACATATAGTCAATGCAGGGGAATTTGGGGCTAGGAACGATGGAGCGACGCCTATAAGTAATAGGCGAGCGACGAGTGACGACGTCACCAACTTCCCATCAATTGACTATATATTCTACAACCTAGTTGGAACCTATACTATTACGAGAATTTTAGGTAATTATGGCACAGCTAAAGGAATTGCTTATTTTATAGAGGATAAAAAGCCTATATATTCAAAATATCCATCTATATTATATAGAGAAGAACTTGATGTCAACTATCACGGTAGTAGCCCTAAGGTAAAAGCCTTTAAGGAATATATATACTCTCTAGAACAAGACAAAATTGTAAAGTATTTTGTTAATGAGAATAACAATACTTTATTTTACCAAATGCATTTTATCTCTAACAATCCTTGCCAAGTTGAAGCTACCCATCAATGTAACTTAGATATTTATCAAGCTAGTTACATATTCTTAAATAAAGATTCTTTTGACTTGAGTTATAAGATTTCAGGACCTAATAAAGATTATACCATCAAAACTAGTTTTATTAGGCTTTGAGGCTTGCAATATCTTTCAACGTCATTGTGAGACCACGCAAGTAGGTCGTGGCAATCCATTTTTGGTTACTTTTACTCGATAATCAAGTTTTTTGCAGAGCTATCTTTAAACGCAAAATTTGTCATTCCCGCGTAGGCGGGAATCTATTATAGATCCCGCACCGAAGCAGGGATGACCATAGCACCCTACAATTTTTATTCTATAAGTATTAAACAGCATAAAAACGTCATTGCGAGTAGGCGTAAGCCTACGAAGCAATCCATATAGTCTTGATGTATCTATTAATTCTCATGGATTGCTTCGTCGCTACTAAAATAGCTCCTCGCAATGACGTTTTTACCCTGTCATTCCCGCTTCGGTGTGGAATCTAGCCCCCTGCTTACGCAGGGGTGACACAAAAATGGATTGCTGCGTCACCGCTTTTAGCAGCTCCTCGCAATGACCCTTAGCAGTCAGCTTTTTTACTCATCATAAGGAAATAAATAAAAAATTCTAGAGCTATGATAAGTAATAGGCGAGCGACTAGTGACGACGTCACCAACTTCTCATCAATTGAGACTATAGCCAGGTAAACTTATACATCAAACCTAATGCCAAGTGTTACATTATGACCTTTATAAGGCAATGACTTAACATGATTCTTTATCTCTTTGGTACTACCAAGATTTTTCCAGCTATAAGCTACCTCAACTTTTATTACAGGAGCTAACTTGGCAGCAGCTCCAAAAGTAAGGTGATATACTAGGTTATTTTTTTTACTATTAGAAACTGAAGTACCAAGCTTATTATTGGTAATTTCGTTTTTCAGATGACCAACACCAGCACCAGCTCCAATAAATAATTCACAAATGCTTATATCAAAAATATCGACATAACCACTAAGCACTAAAGTAGTAATTTGGGGCTTAATTTTTGAGTCCACACCGGCAAAAGAGTGTTTTACTTGCTGATTAGCAAAAAAATCAAGCATAAGATCAAGTCTAACATTATCTAGAACATAATAACCCACACCTCCACCAACAATAGCAGCAGTATTCTGCTGTAACTCTTTATCATTTAACTTAATATTATTCATTTTATTTGCCCCAACTTCTACCTTCAAATAAAATTGATTATCAATGGCCCAAGAGGAAGCAGAAAATAAGAGCGAAACGCTAATGATTGTTAGTAATAATAAATTTTTCATATTTTTATTTTTTATTTAGAGTCTACTATAAATTAGACTTATTATCCAGCTTATTTTGTTAAATGAAAAGCTGTAGGACTTCCTAAAGCATCAACAATTGATTGATGACACACCCTAATTATTTTACAACATAAAATAATTGTAACAAAATCTTGTGAATTGACACATCAAGCATATTGATAATTGCATTTGGTAGCAAACCTAAGTAAATTATTGTTATACATAATGGTATAATTGCAATCATTTCATAGAGATATAAATCTTTAAAGCTTGCAACCTGAACATTAGTAATTTGTCCTAGCATTACTTCTTTGTAAAGTTTTAGCATATAAACAGCTCCAAGAATAATACCAACAGCACTTATTATAGCTAGCACTATATTGGCTTGATAAATACCTATTAAACTTAAAAATTCTCCTATAAAACCGCTAGTGCCTGGTAAACCTATAGAGCCAAGCATGGCAATCATAAACAAAGTGGCAAGTATTGGCATTTTATTTGCTACACCACCATATTGGTCTATTTCCTTAGTATGCAATCTGTTATATAAAGTACCAACTATCAAAAACAAAGTAGATGCTACCACACCATGACTAATCATTTGATATATTGCCCCCTTAATTCCCACTTCTGTCAAACTAAAAATCCCAGCAGTAACATAGCCCATATGAGCTATTGATGAATAAGCTATCATCTTTTTCATATCTCTTTGAGCTAGTGCCACTAATGAACCATATATTACAGCAAATATACTCAGCACTAATACATAAAATGCAAATTCTTTTGATATATTTGGAAACATTGGTAATGACACTCGTAAAAAACCATATGCTCCAAGTTTTAATAATATCCCAGCCAAAATGACAGACCCAGCAGTTGGTGCTTGTACGTGTGCATCAGGAAGCCATGTGTGGAATGGTAGCATAGGCACTTTTACCGCGAAGGCTATAAAGATTGCCAACCATAAAACTCTCTGTACCGATAATGCTAATAAAGGTATTGATTCGTTCAGAACAAGCATATTAAAGCTGTGAAATTGGCTATAAATATATAGCAACGACAATAAGAAAAATACCGAACCAAAGAAAGTATAGAGGAAGAACTTTACAGCCGCATAAACTCTATTTTCACCTCCCCAAATTCCTATAATTAGATACATCGGGATTAATATTACTTCAAAAAATAAGTAAAATAATAGTAAATTCATTGAGGAAAAAGCCCCAATGCAAAAAGATTCAATTAATAAAAAACAAAACAAAAATTCTTTAATATATTTTTTGACGGTAAATAGACTAGCTATAATACAGATAAGGGTTAAAAAGCTGGTCAAAACAACAAAAAATACTGAAATTCCATCGACTCCAATGTGGAATTCAAGACCTATACATTGAACCCAATTATAGCATTCGACAAATTGATAAAGTTTTGATGTACTATCAAATTGAACTAATAAACAAATAGTAGCTATTAATGTTAGTACAGAGCTTAAAACTGCAACATATATCGCATAAACTTGTTTATTAACCGACCTACTCTGTCTAATAAACAGCAGAATATATAATGCACTTAGTAAAGGCAAGAAAATGCTTATTGATAAGATCGGTAAATCTGACATTCTAAACTCTAATAATCCAATTAACTCCGTTTATTAGAATATATAAAACTAATATTTTTCGAACCACGCTCAATTGCTGCTGCCACCTTTAAAGTATTATATTCATCAAGGGCTTTGCCTATTACTTGCATCCCAAGAGGTAATCCTCTAGAAGATAAAGCAGCTGGTACAGAACAACAAGGAAGACCGGCAAGACTAGCTGGAATAGTAAATAAATCGTTTAAATACATTGTCACAGGATTATCTTGTTTCTCACCTAAGTTAAAGGCTTCGGATGGGGCAGATGGCAAAATTATTGCTTCAACTCGCCCAAAAGCTTTGTTAAAATCATCTGAAATCAAGCGTCTTATTTTTTGTGCTTTTAAATAATAAGCATCCATAAGAGTAGATGAAAGCAAATAAGTACCAATCATAATACGTCTTTTAACTTCAGAGCCAAAACCAGCACTCCTTGTTTTTTGATACATTTCTTCAATAGATACTCCATCATTTTCTGCCCTAAAACCATATCTTACACCATCATATCTTGATAAATTAGATGAGGTTTCAGCAGGTGCTATCACATAATATGCAGATAGTGCATATTTAGAATATGGTAATGAAATATCAATAATTTCTACCCCATCATTTTTAAGAATATCAATAGTATTTTGCCACATCTTAATAATGTCAGGCTGTATACCCTGTTTTCTCATAAGATCAAATGGAACGCCTATCTTCATATTTTTTACACTAGCATTACATGCTGACCTTAGTTGTGGTACCTCGGAGTCGATAGAAGTAGAATCCTTCTCATCAAATCCCATCATGGCTTGTAGCATTAAAGCGTTATCTTCAACAGTTCTTGTAAGCACGCCAGCTTGGTCAAGCGAACTAGCAAAAGCAATCATCCCATATCTAGAACATCGACCATATGTTGGTTTGAATCCGACAACCCCGGTATAACTGGCAGGTTGACGAACAGAGCCACCTGTATCACTTCCAAGAGCTGCCATAGCTAAAAAAGCACTAACAGAAGCTGATGCTCCCCCAGAAGACCCCCCTGGAACTAGTGGAGTGGAAGGTGCGTCTACAGCCTTCCAAGGACTAATAACGTTACCGAAATAGCTGGTAATATTAGCAGAACCCATGGCAAATTCATCCATATTAGTCTTACCAAGCATTATTGTACCATGCTCTTGCACTTTATTACTTACAGTCGATTCGTATGTTGGTATAAATTTACTAAGCATTCTTGAGCCTGCAGTAGTTAGCACTCCTTTTGTGCAAAAAAGATCTTTTACAGAGATGGGAATTCCTTCTAATGACTTTTCTATTCCTTTATGGTAATTTTGATCAGCAATTTTAGCTTGCTGTAAAGCCGTATCTGTAGTTTCAGTAATATAGGCATTCAGCTCTTTATGCTTATCCATTTCTGCAATATGAGCTTTAGTTAGCTCAACACATGAGAATTCTTTGCTATTTAGTGCTTTCAGGGCTTGGGTTATGGTTAATTTTACAATTTCTGACATATTTTACTCTACTACTTTTGGTACTACAAAACATTTTACTTCTCTGGCAAGTTCTGCTTTATCATTTGGTAAGTTAGCAAATAACTCGTCAGAGAGATCACCATACAATACTTGATCTTTTCGCATTCTTTGGTTCATACCACAAACTGAAGTAAGTGGTTGAACGTTACTACAATCTACATCGTTTAAAATGTTAATCATATTCATGATCTCAGTCAGTTGCTGGGAAAAACTATTTATTTCCTCTTTGCTAAAATCAAACCTAGCAAGTTTTGCTATTCTTTGTACTTCTTCATTTGTAATCATTATATACCTAAATATTTACAGTCAATGTTGTTTAAAATAATATTATAGCATGAAATATATCTACACTAATAGCATGAAGTCATTTTTTAAGAATAATTATACTTATTTTGCATTGGACGATTACGTAACTTATCCAATACGTCAAAATGATGCAAAGCAAATTGTAAGTTGTCATTCCCACCCACTATGGTCATATATGGACGAGTGAATTTGTCAACAAAGAAAATAAAAAAAATAGAGCCACAAAGGAAGCGGTCATATATTCGGCATCGAGTGCCATAATGGTTTCTGCATTCTTATAAATATCCTTGAGT
>NZ_MWZE01000160.1 GCF_002259525.1 Rickettsia endosymbiont of Culicoides newsteadi
AAAAAAACATTTATCACAGGCATTAACTCCTTGCAACTCCTATATCTCCTTTATTTTTTCTTATCCCTTATCCCGAATTGACGTATTATTGGTATAGCAATAAGATTCATCGGAATAGAATAAGTAGGAAATGTATAAAATTGGTTTATTACAACGGGAGCAGTAACTATACCGGCAAGGAAGCTTGAATAAATATTAGAGGCAATATAAAATTTGATTGAAGAAAATATGCCCTTGCTTTCACCTAATATCCATTGATTCCTTATGTAAAATTCATAACCAGCAGTTAGTGATAATACTGCGACAAAAGATAATTGGAAGCTTGGGTGAAATATATATTCTGGATTCATTGATAATATGATGAACGCCGCAATTGCTAATGACCTTAGAGGGTATGGCTTGCGTCCTATCATAACCGCATAAATAAAGATTGCTGTCATAATGAAGGCTCTGGTAGCAGCAATTTGCATGCCACTTAGTTGCAAATAACCATAGCTTCCTATTAAAGAACAAATTGCTGCAATTAACTTTATGTCATAATTATAAGCAATATAGTTTGATAAATTTAACAAGAATCTGGTGGATATAAAAAACAGCATCGCTACCAATGATAAATGTAAGCCGGAAACGCAAAGTATATGGGATATACCGCTTTGTCTCATTTCTTTCATTAATTTTCGATCGATGGCTTTGCTTTCACCTAGTAATATTGCAGCAGCGAAATTACCTTTTATAGAACCAAGTATTTGAATCAGGCGGTTGTAAATATTTTTTTTAATTTTATAGACAAAACTATTAGTGTAGAGATCACTATGTGCTATAATTTTAAGGGGGGACAGTGCATAGCCAGTAGCATTAATATCCGCTAAATATGCATAAAAGCCAAAATCATAACCACCCGGCAGAATACTGCTTTGTGGTTTATAAAGCCTTGCCACTAGGCTGATATTATCGTTAATATTAATTTTTTGGGCATATTTTGCCGGCATACTTATTCTGACTTTTTGTAAAACTTGTTTAAGTTTCTGAATTTTTACTTGATATAATATAACCTGCATACCATGAGTAGTTGGTTTCATCGATTCTACGATACCGCTTACTCTTGAGATTATTGGATTGTTAATAGTACTAACATGTAAATTTGATACGCGATATTTGCCAACTAGATTCTGTTGACAAAATTTTATGTTAAGTTATCAGAGTAGAATAAAGAAGTTGCAATAGTAAGAAGAAATGGTAGTTTCTAGTTAT
>NZ_MWZE01000161.1 GCF_002259525.1 Rickettsia endosymbiont of Culicoides newsteadi
ATAGTGACAATAATAATTTCATGGGAATTATATCTCTAAATTGCTAAATTTTTGTCTAGACAAAGGAGACCACCATACTTCTTCAATTTGCTTTAGTATTTCATCTTCCCTGCCCTCAATAGCTTTTCTAGGCTCTTCTGGACTCCAAGCTCTTAAAATTTCATTCCTGATTAATTTTTTATTGCAAAAGATACCGTAATGTTCTAACGTTTGTTATTCCAACTGTTATTCTAACCAGCTTCTTAATAAAGTCAATCTTTAGTTGTCGGTTCTTTTTCTTCATCTATTCTAAGTCGAATCTCGATAAATCTTTGGCAAAACCTTATAAAATTTCTTGCTAACTTTCTTGATTCTTCTTCACTTATCTCTTGATCATGTGAACTACGAATGGTTGATGCTAAATTATTAAATATTTCTTCTGCTGTTCTTTTATCTTTATTCATATTTTCTCTCATGTTTTTATCACTTTATATTTTAATTGTTCTAATAGTTTTTTTTCCAAAACTTCTGTACTAATTCCATAAAAATCATTAGAAAGCCATCATTAACGTTGTAATAATCACTGTTTCTCTACGCCCTATATATCACCTATCCAGCCAAATAATAAGGCTCCAAATGGTCTAAGAACATAAGTAGAACAAAAAGCAACTGCAGCAAGCAGAGAAGCGGTAAGCGGACTAGTTGGCTCAAAAAACAATTCATTCAACAATACTGCCATATGGACATATAGCATTAAGTCAAAATATTCAAGGAATGTGCCAATTGACAACAGTCCAACAGCTTCTTTTTGTTCTTTGGTAAGGCTAGTTTGCCGATCAGGGATAATCCTGGTATTTTCTTGAACAATTTCACTCATAATTAACATGGTTTTGTTGTTGACCTCTGATAGCTCATAATTTCTCCAGTGATTAATTTCTGTATTCTGTGTTAATATTATTTAGTATATAACATTTTATCGCTGCACTAAGTGATATAAGAAAAATAATTTTTACCCATAATTTGTCATATATGGACGAGTGAATTTGTCAAGAAAGAAAATAAAAAAAATAGAGCCACAAAGGAAGCGGTCATATATTCGGCATCGAGTGCCATAATGGTTTCTGCATTCTTATAAATATCCTTGAGTTACCTCTCATTCCCACGGCTTCTAGAGCCTCGACATAATTACGGATTTTATTCAGAATACTTATTCATTAACTCTTTAACTTTCGTTCTCTTTATTGTTACTATTCTTTACTCA
>NZ_MWZE01000162.1 GCF_002259525.1 Rickettsia endosymbiont of Culicoides newsteadi
ATTTCCTGTGACCAATAATTAGCTCCTCCACATGCCTCCATAGCTACCAATGAACTTTTATCGAGATTGCTTAAATAGGCTATTAACTCATCTCTTGTAACTTTTTGGTAACCTATTTTTTTGCCATTTTGATCGACTTGCACCAAGTGCATACTATTTTTTGCTAAATCTATTCCTATTATAGTATTTTTTATGCTATTATTTATCATGGTATGGACCTATTAATTAAATTATTATTTAATTTGGAGCAGCTGAAAACTATTTTTCAGCTGACTCCGTACAAGTAAAGCATATTTCGCTTCACTCGTCCATACCATCATTCCCGCGTAGGCGGGAACCTAGATACCTGCCTACGCAGGTATGACATTTTGCCCAGGGGCGACAAAACAGGATTGCTTCGCTCTAACTTCTTGCCTCCTAGCATGACGCCGATTATTTTTGCAACTTTTAAACTGCCATGATGGACTCTAAAACCGCTTCTTTCTGTAACTTTCAACAGTTGTGGTGTTTTTTCCTCACGAATATTTTTTATAAGTTTAAATTTTGTTAGTAATAGTTACAATTTTAATTAAATATAACCTACATTAAATAGTCAACTAATTTTTTATTTAAAAAATAATGAATTCAATTTAAATTAATATATAATTTTTTATAGTTTAATCGCTAAGCCGTTGTAAATAATATTTAATAAAAGGTATAAAATGCTAGAAAACAACTCAGATCAAGATAATTCAGCTCAAGAAGATATATGGCGTAATGAATTAGGGGAAACATATGAGGAGCAAGAGGATCGTTTAGATCGTGAAGAATCTATTAGAAAACGCAATGCGATTATATTTGTTTTTATTCCGATGTTAATAGGGTTTTTAATATTTACTCATTTTTTTCTTAATTACATAGAAGAAAAGAACAAACTGGCGAGACAACAACAATCAACTATCATTAATAGTAGTCAAGATACAAAGAAAGAAAATTAGGAGAGAAGTACAGTTATAATAAATTATATAAATGGTATTATTAGCCCAGATATTGCATGATAAATTATTACAAGGGATTCAGAGGTGAATATTGGTACCTTTATACAATATCTGGGTTAGATTTTATAATTTACGTCAATTCGGGATAAGGTTATAATTTAGAGGAAAGTCGAAATTGCAATTTATGGAAGGTTTATTTTTCTTAAGAGAATAGGCAACTAGTGTAGAAAGTATATGAACAAAAGCATTTATAGGG
>NZ_MWZE01000163.1 GCF_002259525.1 Rickettsia endosymbiont of Culicoides newsteadi
AAAAAAACATTTATCACAGGCATTAACTCCTTGCAACTCCTATATCTCCTTTATTTTTTCTTATCCCTTATCCCGAATTGACGTAAAACGAGATTAAAAGCGTTATTAATAAAATCGCTGAAGATGATGAAGTTACTTTTTCTTTAGAAATTATAAATCAAACTGTTAGTAAAGAACAACAAATCGTTACTTCTATGAGCGATGATGTTGATTCGTCTAATTCTTATTCAGAAGAATATAGCTCTGAAAAAAAGTTTGAAACTGAGGCAAGTAATATTGCTGATATTAAAGAAAATTCCTTATATAAAGAAAATTTTGTTACAAAATGTTTAAACCATTGGACAATTATACATCAATATTATCAAAATCTTAAAAAAAATGCTCGATTTTCTCAAGATAAGACTTCTGATTATCATCAAGAAAAACATCAACTTTGGAATATTCCTAACAAGGGAGAATATACAACAGAGAATAAAAATATTGTAAATATTGGTAGTAAGAAACACCATAATATTTATGCTATAATTGATCCTGATTTGTTAGGTTCATTAGATATCTCTAAACAGAAAGCATTTATTACTGCTTTAGAGAAAGGTGTTGCAAAAGATTCTAATCATAATGGAGTTAAAATATTAGGAAAATATTTACCAGAGCTTAAAATAAATAAAGATAGTAGGTTATTGGCAGAAAAAATTTATAAAAACAAGGATGGGGCTGTTTTAATGGTATTTGGTCAAGAATATAATCATACTGCTGTAAAGAAGGAGTTTCAGCTTAATACCATTAAGGTTATACCAGTTTCTGGTGCTGCCTATACACAGGAAAAGGATGATATTTTAAAGCCCAATATCTTTCCAGAAGATTATTTTACTAATACAGAAGATTATCCTGATGATGAAGTAGAATGCACTGGAGAGGAATCATAAAAGTTACTATCCAAGTAACTAAGCTCTATTATTAGAACTTAGTTACCTCATATTGCAACTCCATATTTTTTCCACAAAATGCCATCGAAATTTTGAGTATTTGTTTTACATGCTGATATTCTTTTATCCTAGTATCATATTTCTTATCTATAATTTGTTGTAAGCCAGATTTAGCTATATCTGCTAAATCTTCTGAGGATTTAGCGATTTTATACTCGATAATCATCGCTTTATCACCTTTGCCAATTTTTGGAATCATCACAAC
>NZ_MWZE01000164.1 GCF_002259525.1 Rickettsia endosymbiont of Culicoides newsteadi
CATTTTTACTAAGTTGATTCCAGGCATAGCAAGCATTAGCAACGATATCTTCGTATACACCGTAACATTGATTAGATAGGAAGTGATTTTTGATCCACTGCCAAATTTGTTCCATCGCATTTAATTCCGGTGCGTATGGCGGAAGCGGTACCAAGGTAATGTTACTTGGAATAATTAATTTTTTCGCTGCATGCCACCCGGCATTATCTGTTAATAATGCAACATGCCTACCAGAATCAATAGTCAAAGAAAATTCATCTAAGAACTTATTCATTGAATCAGTATTGGTATATGGTAAAATTAACGCAAAAGATTTGCCCGTATCATGGCAAGCAGCTCCATAGATGTATGTTGAGATAAATTGTTGTTGCCTTACTTTCCTAGGTCTGCTCCCACGTTTAGCCCATATGCGACTTAAACTACCTTGCTGCCCAATTCGAGTTTCATCCTGTGACCAAATGTCAACCTTACTCCAATCAATATCTTTTGGTAATAATACTTTTAGAATATTGGCGAAGTTTTTTTATATGTATTTTGAGTTGCTTGATTAGATTTTGGGTGTACTGAACGAGAAGTAATCCAGCTAAAACCAAGTCGATGTATAGTGTTATAAACTGTTTTTAAACTACATTTAATACCATATGTTTCAAATAACATATTATGTAATTCCTTTCCTGTTATATAACCACCTGTCTTACTTTCACTCAACATATTTATTTTATCAGACAAAAAAGATTCTTGTAAGCTATTGAATTTTCTAAACGCACCACTCCTATGCGATTCAAATAATCCATCAAAGCTAGAGTTTCTAAATCTTCTAAGCCAAGATTGTACTGTTTTCCAGTGCGATCCAACTATTATCGATACAGTTTTCAATGACTTGCCTGATTGCAGGTGATGCATTGCTAATAAGCGTATGCGATTTCTTCCGTGCGACTCGTTTTTCATTAGGCATATGAAATCATGCTCATGAAAACCTTTTGGTAATATTAATGTTCTTGCCATTTTACTACCTGCTCAAGTTTATATTCCCATATTATAATATACCTCCTTAACTATTTCAATTGGTAT
>NZ_MWZE01000165.1 GCF_002259525.1 Rickettsia endosymbiont of Culicoides newsteadi
ACCTGCTCTCTCATTAATTTTTTCTTTAATATTGTCTTACCATTTTTATCTACACCGTGAATTTGAAAAATTCTTTTTGCAATATCTATACCAATTGTGGTAACTTCCATATGAGCCTCCTTATTGTTGTTTAGGATTCATTTCCTATCCTAGAAGATTAGCATATGCTTCTCATTCTGTATATAGGGTAGGTCCATACCATTAATTCAGGAGAATTTGGGGCTAGGAGTCTATCGGAAATAATTATACAATATAAGCTAGAAAAAAAATGAATAAACAAATTATATACTCCAAACTAGTTCCCAGGCTTTTTGCTTCTTGTCTAGATTCATTTTTGTTGTCAATTTTTACAACGCCAATCACTGCCTTTATTTTATCTAGACTATCTTTATTATTTTTTAAAGCTAATATGGCTGATATACTAATAATGGGTAGCAGAAAACCGGAATTACTCCAAAACATAACTGCTAGTGGTATTTTTACATTATTTATTTTAATGCTTATCATTAACTTTGCTCTAGTATCAACATATTTTATTGGTTTTTGGATTTATTGCGGAGCCACACCTGGAAAACTTATTATGCATATGAAAATAGTAGATGCAATAACTCTTGAAAAACCTAGTAAATGCCAATTAATTAAAAGATTTTGTGGATATGTATTAGTGCTAGTTGGTATTTGGTTTATACTATTTTCTAAACAACGCCAAGCTTTACATGATAAAATCGCTGGAACTGTGGTTATTAAGAGTTAAAAAACACTATAACTAATTCTCACCTTACGCATGGAATTTAAAAGCCATATGGAAAATAGTCTGGCGTCATTGCGAGCTGATCTATCCCCACGAAATTCTTGCTACATGAAACCTAGATGTCAAGCAGTTTACGAACTATTTGACACGTGGAAAGTATAATCAAAACGCTATGTACGTCAATTCGGGATAAGGGATAAGAAAAAATAAAGGAGATATAGGAGTTGCAAGGAGTTAATGCCTGTGATAAATGTTTTTTT
>NZ_MWZE01000166.1 GCF_002259525.1 Rickettsia endosymbiont of Culicoides newsteadi
GTTCTTGCCATTTTACTACCTGCTCAAGTTTATATTCCCATATTATAATATACCTCCTTAACTATTTCAATTGGTATAATACCAGAGTATAAATTTATGTAAGGTACTAAAGGATTAATATACCGTGTCAATTATTTCAATTGGTATTATATGGTTAAGCTAGGCACTGTTAACAAAGGTATTTAACCAACTAGTTATCATGTTTTTAGTATAAATTATAAAAAAGAAATTTTTATAGCAAAAATTTTACTAATTAGCTATTAGTGGAGAATAAAAAAGTAGTATAATGGGTATTATAGTTGGAAGGAACAGGTGAAAACAATGATAGAAGAAAAAGATAAAGATAATATTAATTATCAGCCAAGAATGTTTGTTGGTACCGATGACTTCAAGACATTATTGCTAAATAGCGATGTATTTGTTGATAAGAGTCTAATGATCAAAGAATTATTAGAAGATAGTGGAGCAGTTACACTCATTACTCGCCCAAGGCGGTGGGGGAAGAGCTTGAATATGGATATGGTGCGAAGATTTCTAGAAATAGAAGTGGATGAGTATGGGATACAATTGCCGCAAGAACAAAGAGTTAATTATAAGCTGTTTAGTGGAGGAGAGGTAGATTTAGGTTTTGATGAGACTAAAGAACTAAAGCCATTAAAAATTGCTAATGTAGCAAACTCTATGAAACGCCAAGGTCAATTCCCAGTTATTATTATAAGTTTTAAGGGGATTAGGGGTAGTAGTTATGAGGAAATTGAAAGTAAAATCAATTATCAAGTAATACAGTTATTTAGTAATTATCGTTATTTGGAGACTTATTTAACAGATAAGGAAAATTTATTAAATGATGCACAAAAGAAACAATTAACTAGATATTTTTCTGGAGAATTTAACAAAGTAGAACTTGAGAATAGTTTGAAATTTTTAAGCGATTTACTTTATAAACATTTTAATCAGAAAGTTTACATACTAATTGACGAATATGATACGCCAATTAATAGTTCCTACAT
>NZ_MWZE01000167.1 GCF_002259525.1 Rickettsia endosymbiont of Culicoides newsteadi
CTCTTAAGAAAAATAAACCTTCCATAAATTGCAATTTCGACTTTCCTCTAAATTATAACCTTATCCCGAATTGACGTAATAAGGTATTATCAATGAGCAAATCTAATTTTAACCCATATGCTAAGATGGGGTCAATCAAATTATGTCAGACCTTAAAAAATATTACAGATGTTAATAATTTGAAGTTAGCTCAGGACAGAGCAAGGGAAATTATGTGGGATCAAGCAGATGGTTATAAATATGGTTTTAACGCTTGTGGGCTTAGTACGATAATTACTATATTTAGCAAGCGTGTTTTCAAACCATCTGTAGAATTTTTGGAGGACTGGTTCTATACAGCTATCCGGTGCATAGAAGAATTTATCCCTCAAGAACTGGCTAATAGTATTTATGCTTTTGGCACATTAAATATACACCCTTCAAAAAAATTTTTGGAAGTTTGGCAGAGAGAGGCTGTAAAGCAAATAGGAAACTTTAATAACCAAAATTTGGCTAACAGTATTTATGCTTTAAGCAAGTTATACTCGAATGATTTAAATAATATGGACGACAATAAACAAGAGGTGAACGAGCCGAGTGTTAATTTAGTAGATGAACACTCAAATGCGAGTGCCTCAGAGTTTTATAGAACCAATTCTTTAGATAATTCCAGTAGAACTCTTTTAATAGAATTCTTGGAAGTTTGGAAAATAGCGACCACAAATAAAATGAACGATTTTAATGCACAAGAATCAGTCAATTCTTTGTCTGGTTTCTGTAAGTTAGATACATATTTGAATAAATCTCTTGCAAAACTCGCTGATGCACAAGGAGTTGAAGGAGATGCTTCATCTCAAGCCGCAGCACACTCTAGCTCTAGTGTATGCGGAGATTCTAGTACCGCATCATTGTCCCAATTAACGTCAATTCGGGATAAGGTTATAATTTAGAGGAAAGTCGAAATTGCAATTTATGGAAGGTTTATTTTTCTTAAGAG
>NZ_MWZE01000168.1:0-514 GCF_002259525.1 Rickettsia endosymbiont of Culicoides newsteadi
AGATATTTTCTTCCCTGATAGGTTGAATTTTAGACTATGATATTCTATACTGACACAGCTCAGCGAACGTTCTCTTTATTGCACCTTAGTTTACAGAATGGTAACTATCAATTAGCAACCCGAATTTTAAAAGAAGGGTGTATTAATGTTGAGCAACAGAATAATAAAGGTAAAACAGCTCTGGATATATTGCACGAAAGCCCATTAGCACTTGAGCAAAAAGAAGTCCTTGACGCTCCTTTAGCACAGCATCCTGATACTCATCTATCAAATACTAATGAGTATACACAGAGCGACTTAGCTACAGGTGAATCAATGACATCAGTTTTAGGGGATATCTCGCATCATACTACAGATACTGGTTGCATATCGTAACAACAGCCAGAGGGCACAATTATAAGAATATATCCGCTCATCTAGTGGCTGGGATCATAGTGCCCTACAATTTTTATTCTATAAGTATTAAACAGCATAAAAACGTCATTGCGAGAAGGCGTGAGCCTACGAAGCAATC
>NZ_MWZE01000168.1:571-1541 GCF_002259525.1 Rickettsia endosymbiont of Culicoides newsteadi
GGGAAATTTATTATTGAATTTAATTATTTGCATGCCATAAAACCATTGGTAGAATCCCTGGCATCTATTATAAAGACGGAGCTTTGTCGTGCTTAATTTCGTGGGGATACATCAGATTGCGAGGATGCGTAAGCCTCCGAAGCAATCCATCTCTGTGTCATCCCTGCTTCAGTGCGGGATCTAGAATACAGCTCAAAAAGCCCTGAGATATTATAGATTCCGCACCGAAGCGGGAATGATAACTTACAATTGCTTTGTCGCTCTAAAGTAGCTCCGCAATGACGTTTGTAAATTGAGCGATGCTAAATTAAATCAGTACAAATCACATTTTTCAACTACGTCGCCAAGTAAATTTTTGGTAAATTCTTCATTTACCATGTCATAATTGTAAAAATCATGTTCCTGTGCTTTGGTGGCAAAATTTTGCCTTTGAGCAGTAACATTATCCATAATCTTAGCAATTTTATTGTAAGCCACAGCCTTAAAATCTTCATCCTGACTTAGGCTGAATGCATGGTGATAATATGTTTTAGCTTTTTCAAATAAACCTATAGACTCAAAATACTCAGCCTGCTTTAGCATTATATCAGGATTTTTTTTATCTTGTTTCAACCATGCTTTAAAACAGGCTTTTATCTCAAATTCATTATTCACTACTTTGTAGCAGTCAATTGCCTTAGCATATTCACCCTTGTTAAAAAGTAGTTGTCCTAGTTTTTCATATATTTTTGGTAGATGGCTATTCGCCTCTATAGCTTTTGCATAGTAAGCAAATGCAGTTTCATTGGCACTGTCATGCTCAGCAATACTAGCTAAGCAACTATAGGCTATAGCCTTAAGATTCTTACAGGCAGGAGAGTCTTGATAATTTTCTAGATATTTTATAGCTTTATCCCACATTCCGCTGGAATGATATAGGAATGAAATAATTATTGAATAATTAAGAGAAAAAGTATTAACTAAGAATGAG
>NZ_MWZE01000169.1 GCF_002259525.1 Rickettsia endosymbiont of Culicoides newsteadi
CTCTTAAGAAAAATAAACCTTCCATAAATTGCAATTTCGACTTTCCTCTAAATTATAACCTTATCCCGAATTGACGTGTTAAGATTAGTAAGGGCTAATGGCAAATCTACAATATCCAAATCTATAGCAAAATAATTATTTTCTGGCTTTTTAGGTTGCCTTGCCTTAGCTTTTTTTATATCTCGTAAAGTTTTTTCTACATCTTTCATAATTTTCTTAACAGACATAATTAAACCTCCAAATTGTATAAATTGATGAGCTTTGTAAAAAATTCTTTATATAGTCAATTCAGGAAAATTTGGGGCTAGGAGCGACGACGCCCCCAACTTCTCATCAGTTGACTATAACAATCAATATATCAAAAATTCTCTTATATAACAAGAATATTTTTCTATAAAACAAAACTTTTTATTTACTATATATAACAATCTAAAATTTTATTTATTTACAGGAGTTAGCAAGAGAAAATATTGAACTACAATTAGAGGTGGTAAGATTAAGAATTAATAAAAAAGCTTCGGCGACTTCTTTTGGTGATATTTTTCCCTTGTAGTCTAATATATGGATAAGGTTGCTCAAGAGAACGAGTTAGCCAACCACTTTCAGACATTGATGAAAATTCATATTTTCTTAAAAATGGAGTAACATATTTTGTATCAAAGCTTCTACCAGAATATCCATTTTGCATATTTGATTGATGGTACCTAACATCTTGAGAAGGATTAAAATACTTGTATACTACACTTGTAATGAGAACTGTTAGCACCCCCTTACTACGCTCTGAATTATCTAATATAATATCCAATCTACTTTTAATACTATCTTCTATAAAGAAGTCAGACTCAACTGAAACTTTTTCCAAGAAAGTAGCTAATTCTTTTCCATATTACGTCAATTCGGGATAAGGTTATAATTTAGAGGAAAGTCGAAATTGCAATTTATGGAAGGTTTATTTTTCTTAAGAG
>NZ_MWZE01000017.1 GCF_002259525.1 Rickettsia endosymbiont of Culicoides newsteadi
TTTTGCAATATCTATACCAATTGTGGTAACTTCCATATGGGCCTCCTTATTGTTGTTTAGGATTCATTTCCTATCCTAGAAGATTAGCATATGCTTCTCATTCTGTATATAGGGTAGGTCCATACCATTAATTCAGGAGAATTTGGAAACGTTGCACTCGTTGCTCACCTATTACTTTTATAGGCGTCGCTCTATCGTTTCTACTACCCAATTCTCCTAAATTGACTATAGGCTTCTGGATTGCCACGCTTACGTACGTTCGCTCGCAATGACGTAGGCATCTATAACCCGTCAGTCATTGCGAGGAGTGCGGAAACTGCACAACGAAGCAACCCATATAGTCTTGATGTATCTATACTAATTCTCATGGATTCAACTATGTTACAATATCACCAAACTCATCCCTTAAAAAAGATAGTTTGTCCAAAGCTTGCCATTTTTGAGTAAATGTATCTTTAATCTTATTTGAAATCTCTAAAGTTTTATTTCTATCTAATGGAATAGGTATTAAAAGTTCCTTCCATCTATCTCCTATATTTGGTAGAGTTGTGTCTATGAATATTTTGTTATATAGCTGTTTTTGTGTAATTGAATGAGACATAGCAAATAGAAAATAATACGATGTAATATTGTAAATGTTATGTTGATTAATAATTCTAAAAGTTGTAATTTCATTAGTCAATAAAACATTCGTATCAAATTTTGAAATCATTGCAACAGACCCTATCCTATAACTTCCTCTACGAACAAAGACTACATCCTCTTGTTGTAAAGACAAACCATTCTTACCTTTGATTTTATGATATATATGTTCTGGTACTAATGCAGTTGGGTTCTTGTAAATTTCCCAATTAATTATATCAGCCACTCTAACATAAGGGACTGTTCCAGTCCCTTTATACTCGCTTGGCGGTGAACCGTGTCCGTTAAATGCTTGTAAAATATTTTGCTTTAATAATTCGTTAATTGTAATAAGTTTAAATTTTTGATTATTAGCTATCTCTTTTATTTCTTCTTCTTTTTTTTTCCAGTAATAGCGTGGTACATAAACGTTATTGGTGATATCAGAACTTGAAGTTATAAAGGTATTTTTATTGAATTTTTTAGATAACAACTCATTTCTTATGGTTTCTGTATCGTCCCAAATTTCTTTTGTAAATACCTCATTTGTACTATCGTACCTATAAATTAATCTTCCAGTATGATCATGCCCCATTTCTTCTGCAACAGCCATGATAATATCACTATTTTGTCTTTTGCCTTTTTCTAATACTAATAAACAAGTTTTCGCATTACAATAAGGTCTAAAAGTATTATGAGGTAGATCTATAACTGCAATAATATTATTTTCTTTAACTAAAAAATCTAGAACGTGTTTTTTAGAAGGGGCATGAAGGTAAGTCTCTGGTAAGACTATTGCAAGTTTACCTCCATCTTTTAATAATTGCAAACATCTTTCTATAAATAACTCTTGAGGTTCAGTTTCTTTTACTTTATTAGTTCTTATAAAAGAATTACCTTCTTTTTTATATTGATGCCCTAGTTCAAAATATTTACAGTCTTCTTTTAGAACCTTGATTTTGCTACCAAATGGAGGATTTGTAACAACAAAATCAAAAGTGTTTAGTTCAATTTCACCGTCTTTTTGAGTTGTAATTAATTCTTTTGTTTTTACCTGGAATTCATGAATTGGATGCAATGTATTTTCTTGAACAATTTTACTCTTACCATCACCTATAATTGTCATATATGCTTTGCATATCTTAACTAAATCTATTTCTTTCTCTAATCCATAAAAACACTTTTCGGCTATTTGCTTTTTTAACCTATTTATATCTGTTGAATTTTTATATGTTCGATCATGATCCATTTTTTTCCAAACATGTTCAAGTGCATATATTAAAAAACCACCACTACCACAAGCAGGGTCTATAATGGTCTGATTTGGGGATGGATCCAAAATTTGCACTGCAAGCTTTACAATTTCTCTAGGTGTAAAAAATTCACCTTTTTCACCAACTAATTTACTTTCTGCAAAAGTTTCAAAAGCCTCCCCTACTATATCTTTTTCAGTTTTTAGTAATGCGATTTGCTCTAGTTCTCCAACTACATAAACAATTGATTTTGCATCAAGTGTTATTTCTTCATTTGTAATAAAAATTCCATCATCTTCTAATTCTTCTTTTACTTTTATAAACAATTTTTGTATTCGTTTTTTAACTTTACCATATTGTGCTATCTTAATTTCTTCATTTTCACTTTTATCATTATTTATTGTCTCCATTTCTTCTGTTGTTATTCTAAAATTTGGCAAACTATCAAGTTCATATTTCTCATCAATAATCTTACAAAAGATTAGTTTAATCATTTCGCTTCCAAGCTTTTCTTTCCTACTAATATTTGTATTAGAATATAAAGTATTTAGTATACGCCTAAAAACAGGTTTTAGATTTTTAACAGGTTTTAATTTATCTTTTGTTATATTACCTATTGCTTCTATCGTTTCTCCTTTTTTCGGTATGTTAAATAGACAATCTTTCTTTACTTCTCCTTTAGAATTTTTATATAAATATTCAATTTCTTCTCCATTAGTCCAAACTCCGAACAAAGCAGAAGTAGCTTGCATATAACTCGTCAGTTGTTCTAAACCGTCTTTTCTACTTTTCTTTTTAACCTCAACAATACCAAGTATATCGCTATATTGATTTCTATTTTTTGATTTATTTTTATATATTACAATATCTGCTTTTTTTACAGCACTACCCATTTGTATTGAAACTTCAATATCTAATTGCTCTTTGTCATAAAAATAGTCGTCATACAATATCTTTTCATATTCTTGTCGTACTTTTTCTTCAGGCTTTTTTAAATCTACAGCTTTGTTTGTTGCAAAGTCATTAATGTATCCATCCTTTAACATACTAATTTTTATTGATTACCCTAACTTATACTTATATTATTCTCATTTGCCATCAGTTGATTTACCATCACTATCGTTAGAATTGTCAGGAGAGTCATAAGGATTGCGATAAGGGAGCATTTCCGGTACAGTTCCATCTTTAGGCAATAACTTCTTTAATCCGTCTTCTAAAGCTTTCTCACCGGTTTCTTCTCTAACCTCATATTTTGGTGGATCTCCTAAACATTTCCAAAAATTGGTTAAATTTTCAAAGTTGGGACCTAATTTTGGAGTACAATGTTGAGCAATTGATTTTGACGTATCAAGAATTTCAGTGGTAGCAGTTGTTATATAGCTGATAAGTCCAATTTGTTCGAGTCCTTTAGCTACCCAAAATAATATTACCAGAGAAGCAACAGCTATCATAACGTACCATTTGGCTATGATAGTCCATAAAAACATTCCCATAGGGTTAGCTGCTATTAGTCTTCTTAAAGCTTGCCACATATATATAATTACCGAAAAATAGTTAAAAAATCTACGAGTAGAAATTACATGAATTGTAAAAAAATAACAATTTTTTTATTAGTGCAAGGGTCAGTATAGTGTATAATTAAAATTAAATGTTGTAAATATTCTTAATTAGATAGGATGAGAGATAAAATATTATTGGTACAAGGACCATATTGATACCAATCATAACAAAAATTAGATTGATATTATCAAAATTTTGTAAAACAAGACCGCTAAGTATGATGTTGGGTATTATTAGCGGCATGATTAATATTGCTAATAGATTAGTATTTGACCTAAAATAGCTTTGAACAGCTCCAATTAAAACTAATAGGCTACTGGACAAAATTAATAATAGAATTAGATTGATCAAAAGATAGCTTACTGTTAGCATGTCAAGATCGAAGATAATATAAATTATTGGCATATTTAATAAAGCACTGGTGAGGGAACTAACAATTATGGTAATTAATTTAGCGGCAATAATTTCACTCTCATTGAAGCTAGATAATAGTAACTCTAAACTTCCGTCCTCAACATCTTGCTGAAATATTAGACTAGAAAAGCCAATTAGAGCTATCGGTAAAACAATTACTGAAAAAATAATTCCAAATTTTTTAATATCTGTTTGGTCATTAATTAAAGCAGTACTGAAAATACAAAATAAAAAGAATATAAATAGATATTTACTAAGACTATTAATACGATTTTGAATTAAATATTCCCATTTGATCAGCTGTATTAGTTTATGCATATAACTATAGTAGAATTGATTGAATTAAGAGTGGTCTTGGCTCTGTCTGTGTATGTTTTCTAATGGAGCTATTACTTTGGTTAATTATAACAAACATAATAATGACTGCAACTTAAGACTTTGGAAAAATTTTTAAATATATAGTAAATTGATGAAAAGTTGGGGACATTGTCACTCGTCACTCCTACTACCCAATTCTTCTGAAATGAAATGACTATAACAAATAATGGAGATATAACTATGCTCAATAATACAGGTGATGATTTGTCAAAGGATAATAGTTTCTTGAATAGTAAATGGGGCTATTTTACTAAAGGGTTCGGGAGCGTCGTGGTAGTAGCAACTGGATTACTTGTTTGTTTAGGCATACATAAGGTGCTAAAATGTATGATGCCGAATCGTTATTTTAATACTGAAGCAGGGCTGGATCAGTTAGCAGAAGCTCCCTTACAACCTATAAATGGCGGTGTAATAAATGGTGATATACCAACTAATCAAAATAATGATATAAATGTTCTATTAATGGCCGAAAATGCACTATAAAGAATTCTGTTCACTATCTTATTATGTTTCAACAGTAATAATAGAATATATCAAACACATAACCGATGCAACACAAAGTCCAACACCAATCTCAATGGTAAAAATACCAATATGTTGAGCTAGCAATTTATCATCTGCCAAAGAATAATAATTTAAATAATTATCGTCAAATAATATTGATACCATACCGGTTAGGGCATAGATCAATACTCCGATAGTAGCCATACCAACTAGTAAATCAGTAGAGAAATATTGCCGTAATTTAAATTGACCATGAACTAAATCAAAACCAATTATCGTAGAAGCAAATATAGTACCAGCCTGGAATCCGCCCCCTGGTGATGCATCACCATTAATTTGAATATATAGACCGTATAAAAATATATAGGGTAAGATAAAAAGAGTAGAATGTTTTATAATAATAAAATTTCTCAGTATTATTTTAAGCATCTTTAGTAATTTTTTGTGAGAATAGTAATAATACCGATATTCCAGCAATTAAAATGACGGCAGTTTCTCCAAGAGTATCATACCCTCTATAGCTAGCTAATAGGGCTGCAACAAAAGATGGAATGCCAATGTCACTTTTAGTATGTTCAATATAATATTTGGTTAGATGGTTTTGCAATGGAGAATCTATCGCTCCATATTCTAATAAATCAATCCCTGCGAAGGTTAATACTACTATAAAAATTATGCATATAATTGCTGAACTTATTACTCGTGTTGGTTTAAGATTAGACCTCTTGCAAAACTCTACTTCTGCTAGTAATTTGGACAATGATGCGGTACTCGAATCCTCACATACACTTAAGTACGCTGCGGTTCTGCGTTCCGCGTCTCCTTCAAATTCCTCAGCATAAGCGAGTTTTGCAGGAGGTCTATTACTTTTCTGTACGGCTGACAGTTTGCTTAGAAACCCTAAAAATACACAGCTAGATAAACAGGCTCCTAGAGCTACTTCAGTCATTGCCACGTCGGGAGCATCCATCAGTAGATAAGATAAACCAATAAGTAAGCTAAACATAGAGTTTATTATCACTGTTTCTAATAAAGAGTTACAAAATATCAGCTTAATTGATACGACAACAAGTAATATCAAGATTCCCACAAGCAACCAGCTAGCTAGTTGGAAATTTATTATGTCTGGTATAACAAATAAGCGATCAATCATTTTAATCCTTTTTGGTTATTTGGGCTTAATAGGGAAGCCTTACCAATTGCATGAGTAGATACCGGATTTAATATTAAAATCAATATAGCCGCAAAAAGCAATTTAAAAGAGCTAGTAAAATCATGTTGTAAAAAAGCAAGCCCAACAAGTGATAAAGGTACTCCACAACATTCAATTACACTGGCAGCATGAATTTTTGTATAAAAGTCAGGAAATCGAAAAAGCCCAACAATGCCAGAAAATATTGCTATAATTCCAAGTAGGGTTAATCCATAACCAATAATAAATATCATAAATATCCTCAAAAATTAAATTTATAACTAAGAATGGTTAGTCTTCACTCTTGCCTGCATCTAATCCAATGGCTCTGCCCTAGTTTTAAAAGCTTCGTTATTAACTTGGCGTATTATCTTTGCTGTTGTAGCGTAGTCACCTGCAATCAGAGATTCTGTTAATGACAAAATATTACCTCTTTGAAACGCATGATCCATTACCCCTACTTGCTGTGCTAGATTAAGCTTATCCCATTTATCTTCACCTATATTATTCTTGATATGATCGTATTTTTTCTGAATAGAATGTTGCAATAAATTTTGAGCCATCTCCTGGGTAATAGTAAAATCAAACCTATCTAACTTACTTCTAAGGTGAGATGTATCGCTTCCATTAGTTTTTGCCTTAGCATAATCTTTAATAATCTTATATTGTTCTGCAGTTAAATTAATGCCTAGATCTTGTAACTTTTTTTCTGTATATGCTTCCCACCCATCTGAAACTTTATTAATTAAAGCAAAGCCAATACCAATGGTCGGCACTCCAAATCTATCATCATATATTTTAAGCTGCTCGCTCTCATGGTCTATAATAAATTTAGTAAATGTTTTTTTAAATTCTTCTGTAATCATTTTAACCTCTCTTTTGTTTTTGCACTAAAAAATTTAGCATTTAATACACCTTCTTTACACTTCAAGAAAATTTCACTTACTTCACCTTCTGGTTTAAAGGTAGTTGTCGTTATTTCATAGAAATAATTTTTGCCTTGATACTTAAAAATGCCAGTTACCGCATCTCCCCAAAAAGGATTAGTGTGTGTTAATAGCTTACTATATAGACATTTTTCAGGATCGAAATGTAGATAAGCACCTGTTATGCTAAAATCATCTATTTTTTCATTTATATCATGGATTTTACCGGACATTCTAATCCCTCTTTGGTCATCACAGTAAAGTACATATTCCTGCTTAGCATCACTTATATTATATAAATTAAACCGGTATATTTTCATATTACCATTACATCGATGTATATCAATATACTCATTATCTTCATCTTCAAGCTCTTCTTCAGTTACTACACACCCGGCTTCATCATCAATAGCTGCAGAAGGCCACATTATACAAGGACACCATTTATACATATCAATCGGTTTTTATCAGGACAAGCCTTGTTATACTTAGCTATTTCTGTATCTGATAGTGATTTACCTCTTGCTATAGGCTCAATATGTTCAATGCCATTTTGAATAATAAAGTCTTTTATTAGTTGTCGCTCAAACTTTTTCTCCTCTTCAGTAGCTTTCATTGGGTATTCTATTGGAGCCATTTCTTTATCTTTAAAAAAATTTTTTATCCAAACACCCTTCTCTTGCTCTGTTTTAAACTCTATAGCCCAAACATAATGTTTTGTTAAAAGTAATAGTATAATAACTAATATATTTATTATTTTATTGTTTATCTTCATATATTTTAAATATAAAAATTTTTTTACGTTTTTTTCTATGTTATTGTGTTATTAGTGTAACATATTTTCTATAAAATTGTAGCAGGTAATTGTATCAAAGTAAAAATAATAGTTATTGCAAGGTGATATAGTCAATTTAGGGGAATTGGGTAGCAGGAGCGATGCCTATGAGTAATAGGCAAGCATTGAGCGACAACGTCATCAACTTCTCATCAATTGACTATAGCTATTCTCCTTGAGCAAGTGAATATCCTGCTTTCCCATCAAATTCAAAAAGATTCTCAATTTTAATAAAATCTATTTCTGCCTGGCTAAGTAGTTCAAGTAAATGGGCTATAGATGAATGAGTTATTCTTTCCCCATTCTTCTTTGCCATAAAGCGACAACACCAATGATCAGATAATAATTCAAATCGTTCATCTCTGGGCCATAATTTAAGTCCCATGGAAGATACGGTTTTTAATTCTAAGTCACCTAAACTGATAGTTTGAATTTTTTCTGCTACCTCATGGGCAGTCAATGCTGTCATCTGGATAAATACATCACTACCTACGAATTCTTTAACTTCTTTATTATTAATCGAATTATGTTCAATAGTTTGTTGTTGAGCAACTACTGAGGAATATGCGGCTGCTTTGAGGGTAGAAGGTTCAGTACCTAGTCTTTTCACTACTTCATCGGCAAATTCCGTAGTACCAACTTTTTTGCTAGATATTTTGTCATTGTAGATATCTCCAGTATGAACCCCATCCTCAATAGTTTTTTTCCAGGCATTCTCTACTAATGCAGCAATATCATGTTGTCCGATGTGAACTAGCATCATAATTGTGGCGTTAAGCAAACCAGAAGGATTAGCTAGATTACGACCAGCAATATCTGGGGCAGAACCATGTACAGCTTCAAATAAAGCATAATTCTGCCCTATATTAGCAGAGCCAGCGAGTCCTACTGAACCAGAAATTTCTGCAGATACATCAGATATAATATCACCATACAGATTTGAAGTTACAATGACATCAAATAATTCTGGCTGGGCTGCTAGCCTGGCAGTGCCGATATCTATAAGATAATAGTCACCTTGAATCTGCTTATATTCATTAGCAATTTCCTCAAAAACCTTATGAAAAATTCCGTCAGACATTTTCATAATATTATCTTTACTGAAACATGTAACCTTTTTACGATTATTTTTTATTGCATACTCAAAGGCATATCTAATAATTCTTTCGCTACCAACTCGACTGATTAGCTTAAGAGACTCATAAACATTGTGAGTTTGGCGATATTCAATTCCTGCATATAAATCTTCAACATTTTCCCGTACTATCACTACGTTTAGATGTGGATGTAGTGTTTTAACAAAAGGAGCATAAGAAATAGCAGGGCGAACATTAGCATAAAGAGATAGGGCTTTTCTAAGAGTTACATTTAGGCTTTTATACCCACCACCTAGAGGGGTGGTAATAGGTGCCTTTAGAAGTATCTTAGTTCTTGCCAATGATTGCCAAGTATCTTGTGCTATCCCTGAAGTATAATGCTTCTGGTATAATTTTTCTCCTACTTCCACTACTTCTATACGTATTCTAGCAGAAGCTTCCTTTAAAATATATAATACCGCTTGCATGATTTCTGGACCTATACCATCACCATAAGCCACTGTAATAGGCGTGAATTCTTTCATTATAGCCTCAAAATTATTCGTATTTAATTATAACATGTTTTAATTGATTATTTAGCTCCGCTATTACTTCTTGGGTAATATTTAAGGTATTTTTAGCAAATAAAATTTGAGTATTAGGTATAACCAAATCAAGATTATGCTTTTCGGCTAAATCATTTATAATTTTTATGATTGTTTCTTGTACCTTACCTATGCCTTCAGCATGAGACTGTTCAAGGCGGGCTTTCCTATCTTGTATTTCTTTTTGTGCTATATTTACTTTTTTATTAAAAGCATTAACTTCTTGCTCAAAAGCTGACTCACTTACAGAATTACGTTTTTCCATTAATAAATTATCTATTTTTTTAAGTTCTATATCCTTTTTTGATAAATCTTGTCGAATTTGTTTACCTATCTGCTCTACAGTCTTTCTTATAGACTGGATTGCTGCAGAATGTTCTAAAACTGATTGTACGTCTACAATAGCAATTTTTGCGTCAAATCTATTGTCAACGTTAGTATCAGACGCATAAATAGTTGAGCAGTAGTTAATTACTAAACAACTTATGATTGTTAACCAAATATAATGTTTCATATCTTTAATTTACTAATTCTATAAACCGCTTCGCCACCAAAAAGTGGTTCCTTGCCATGACAATTTATCATTCTCGCTTCCCATTGTCATTCCCGCATAGGCGGGAATCTAGCCCCCTGCCTACGCAGGGGTGACATATGTCATTCCCGCTTCGGTGCGGAATCTAAAAAAAGTTTGAGGTATAGTCAACTTCTCATCAATTGACTATACCAAAATATTACTAGATTTCAACATGGTAATGGATTATTATTATCCGAGGTTACTCATTATAAATAATTATTACATATGAAAATAACATGTAAGGCTACTAACAAAAAAACCCCAATACAAGAATTCTCATCTTTTATCTTTGTAATATTTTTGGCACTGATGATAAGGTTTTTTGTAATGGAGCTTTTTTTTGTGCCAACAGGTTCAATGAAAGCAACAGTGCTGGAGCATGATTATATTTTTGCAACAAAATATTCTTATGGATATAGCAATTATTCTTTTCCTTTCTATCCTAATATTTTTAGTGGTAGAATATTGGCATCGCCACCACAAAGAGGAGATATAATAGTTTTTCGCCCACCCAATAATATGGATATTCGATATATAAAAAGGTTAATTGGGCTACCTGGAGATAAAATACAATTAATCAATGATGTAGTATATATAAATGATAAAGCTATAGATCGTACTGAAGTTGAGACATATACAAGTGAACAAGGCAGAAATTATATAAAATATAAGGAAATATTACCTAACGGCGTAAATTATTTTTCTTATAAATTAAAACAAGATAATCATTTATTAAAAAATCAATATGGTAATACAGAAATCTTTTATGTACCAGAAGGGAAATATTTCTTTCTTGGCGATAACAGAGATGAATCGAATGATAGTAGGATATATCTAGGATTTGTACCATTTCAAAACTTTATTGCCAAAGGACAATTTATTATTTTTTCGACAAAAGAACAATTATGGCACAGTGATATTGGGACAATTAACCAAATACTCCGTGTTGGTACTTGGCTGGCATCTATTAGATTTAACAGACTATTTACCTCTCTTTATGCAGATAAAATACAAGAATGAGTACAAAAGAATTAACCCTCTCTGCCCCTGAAAAGCTTGAGCAGGATATAGGATATAGCTTTAATGATAAAAATTTTTTACTGGAAGCGTTAAGCCATCCTTCTTTAAAGCAAAATACCCTAAAGCATGGAATACAAAAGAATTACGAACGTTTAGAATTACTTGGTGACACAATAATTAATTTCGCTATTACTGAAATTTTATTTAAAAATTTCTCTACTTATAATGAGGGCAAATTAGCAAAAATTAGAGCGTATCTAGTCTGTAAAGAATTACTTTGTAAGGTAGCTGCCAAGATCAATTTGTCAGACTATATTATTATGACTTACGGCGAAGAGCTATTAGGAGGAAGACAAAATCCTAATAATATCGAAAATACTATGGAGGCATTAATTGCTGCCATTTATCTTGATAGTAATATTGATACCGTAAAAAAAATAATATATGATTTATGGTATGAATTTATAGATATTATTGATTTAGCTGATTATGATCCTAAAAGTACTCTTCAGGAATTAGCCCAAAAAAAGGGAAGTGAAAAGCCGGTATATCAAGTGATTAAAAGAGAAGGATCCCCTCATGCCGCCATCTTCACTGTATTAGTGCAGATGGATGAATATCAACAAACTGGTACTGGTCATTCAGTTAAGGAAGCAGAAAAAGTCGCTGCTCGTAAATTAATGAATTACCTCAACAATTTATAAGTTGTAAGCGTTCACGGTTTTTTTACTATTTTCTTATGATGAGTAAAAAATCCGCTCACCAAATGTCATTGCGAGGAGGCATGAGCCGAAGAAGCAATCCAGGAAAGTGATTAGAAATGGATTGCCACGCTCACACGTTCGCTCGCAATGACGGCGTATATACAACCCAAACGTCTATTAGCGAGGAACCGCTTTGCGGCGACGCGGCAATCTACTTGCCAAATGTCATTGCAAGACCACGCAAGTAGGTCGTGGCAATCCATTATTTTTGGATTGCATCAATGCTACTAAAGTAGCTCTTCACAATAACGGTTGTGAAGTTAGATTGCTTCGTCGTCTTACGCCTTCTCGCTAATAGACGTATTATACTTTAACTTTTTTTCGTGAACGCTCACTATAAGGTTTAATCTGTGGAAATATTTCAAAAGACAATATCCATATCTATCATTGGGAAACCAAATGCTGGTAAATCATCATTATTAAACAAACTTATTGGACAAAAAATATCGATAGTTACTCCTAAAGTTCAAACTACCCGCTCTATTATAACTGGAATAGTTACCATAAAAGATACACAGCTGATAATACTAGATACACCGGGTATATTTGAACCAAAGAAACAGCTGGAAAAAGCAATGGTACGGTGTGCATGGTCAAGCTTACATGGTGTAGATTTAGTATTATTGATCATAGATAGTACGAAACCTATTGATCAATTTACTTTGCAAATACTCAAAAAATTGCAAACTCTTAAAATAAATTTAATATTCTTATTAAACAAAATTGATATTCCTTCTGAATATCTAGAAGAAATAGAAAATACTCTAAATTCTCAGTTCGTAGATAGTTATATATTAAAACTATCCGTTTTATCCGGCAAAAATGTCAATAAATTACTCAATTATATCCAAAGCCACGCTAAAGAATCGCCTTGGCTATACGAAGAGGATGATGTTACTAATCTGCCTATGCGATTTTTAGCAGCTGAGATAACTAGGGAACAATTATTTTTGAATCTCCACCAAGAATTACCTTACAATTTAACCGTCCAAACTGAAATGTGGCAGGAAAATAACGATAAATCTATCAAAATTCATCAAGTAATAATTGTTTCAAGAGATTCTTATAAGACTATTATTCTAGGAAAAAATGGTTGTAAAATTAAAGAAATAGGTTCTAAGGCAAGAATAGAAATGCAGATATCTTTTGATTGTAAAATTCATCTTTTTCTTTTTGTAAAAGTACGCGAACTTTGGCAAGATGACCCAAACTCATATAGCCATATGCGATTACAACAGACTTGAATATGAATTTTAAAGATATAGGAATAATAATTGGCAAAAAACCATTAAAAGAAAATTCGGCTATTATTACAGTTTTTACTAAAAATCATGGCTTATATTCTGGGGTAATACGAGAAACATCTAGAAAATCTGGCACTATAAATCAGCAAGGTAATATTGTTGATTTTTTTTGGCAAGCTAGATTACACGAGCATATAGGAATGGCTAAATGCGAGTTAATAAAATCTTACGCTGGTCTTTTAATAACTAATAAAATTAAATTATATGCCTTTAATTCAATTATTAGCCTTATTAAAATAGCCTTTCATGAAAGAGAAAATCACAATAATTTTTTCCCAATTTTTGCAAAATATTTAAACAACCTAGCAAATAATTTTATTTTTGAAGAGTATACTAGGTTTGAATTAGCCATACTCCAAGAATCGGGATATGGTCTTGAGTTGGATAAATGTACAGTAACAGGTAGCCAAGAAAATCTGAAATATGTCTCACCAAAATCTGGAAAAGCTGTCTGTTTATCAGCAGGGCTGAAATATCAAGACAGGCTTCTAATCTTACCACAATTCTTAACCTCCACTAAGTGTGAAATTACTAATAATGATAAAAAACAAGCTTTTGAGTTGACTAGCTATTTTTTTAATCGATATTTCTGTACCAAACAGCAACAATTATATGCACGAGATAATTTTATACAATGTATACTAAATTCAAACAATAGGAACGTAACTTAAATGTAACAAAGTATAAAAATTACCATTGTTTAAAACTAATATCTAATAAACTATTGCAAAAATTTTTATTTTTAGTTATTATTTATTTTATTGTTAAAGCAATGTAGTGGATATTTAAATGGAAGATATTAATAATTGGAAAATAAAATATACAGATTGCCAATATACTAAGAGGCTACTAAATAAACTATCCGAGCTAAATCAGCAAGTAACTATACCAGTAAATATTAATGAAATTATAAAAGGTATCTATTACGCCAAGAAATATCATGGTTCGCAAATGCGACAATCCGGCGATCCATATTACTCCCATCCGATAGAGGTAGCATATATGGTTGCTGAACATACAGCATTAAAGGTACCAAAATACTTCAGGACTGATATGATCATTACCAGCTTACTGCATGATACTATTGAGGATACAACTCTTACCGAAGACATGATCACTATGATCTTTAACAAGCAAATCGCTAGGCAAGTGGAAGGTTTAACCAGGGTTAAATCTTATGGAAAAATCAGTGCAGCAGAAACATTGGATATATTATTTCAACAGAAAAAATATGATGTCTTATTGATCAAACTATTTGACCGGCTGCATAATATGCAAACTATAGGTGTAAAATCGCCTGAGAAGATTAAGAAAATTGTAGAAGAGACTTTTAAAAATTTTATAAGCATTAGTATGTATTGTGGAACAAAACAGCTAGAAAATACATTAACTAATTTATGTTACAAACATTTGTTAGGTACTGAATCTCCGTTAGAACCTACAACAATTATTCAACATAAATACCAGCTTCCTTCTCTAATTTTTGAAAATGACGCAAACCAAAAGCAAATCCTACACTTATTGGAATCATAATAATTAACAACCCCCAATGACCAAAATATTTTGTTAAAAATAAAATTCCAAAAGAAGTAATAACATACATCAAAGCCCGTGATACAGCATATATCATACTATTATAAGTATAACGTTTAAAAACTGGGAAATATTTGAAAAATATTGGAACAGCTGGTCCAATATCAATAGCAAACAGTACAAGAAAAATTTGAAATAAAAATAAGTAAAAAGCCTCAGTTATATTATTCAAAATATAAGGGGAAAATAGCACAAAAATAGAAAATACCACTAATTGCACTTTTAGAATTTTCATTGGATATATCTTATAACTTAAATAACTCACAAATAATTTACCAGCCAACTGTATCATTGATAGAATAAAATTCTGATGTATTACTTGTTCCGCACTATAGCCAAAAGAACTTTTTAGGAGACTGCCACAATGTACATAAGAGAAATAAAAACATACTGGCCAAACGCAATTTACTATAAATAAGTATAGCACTGATTTTTTATTAACTTTTTCATTAACAATGGGATTATTAGCAAGTTCCTTGATATCAATATTAGCTTTCTCACATTTCTTTTTTAGTCTAAGTTTTGCATCAACAAAATCAGGTGTTTCTCTGAGAGTCGTTCTGGAAACCCCACCAACTAAAGCAATTATTGCTCCTATCCAAAAAGCAAGACGCCAATTCAAGCCATATGATGTAACGAGAGAAGCGACTCCAAGTGCAGCTGTTGTTCCGATAACAGAAGCAACGGCAACAAAAGCTACTGTTGGATATTGTATAGGAGGTTTTATAGTCTCTGTTAAATAAAGTTCTGCTCCTACTAATTCTCCTACTGATGACATACCTTGTAGTACACGACAAACCGTAATTATTATAGAAGCGGTAATACCAATTTGAGCATAAGTTGGAACATTTGCCATTATGACGCATGAAATTGCCATCATAATGGTGGTAATAATAACCGTTGCTTTCCGCCCTGCTCTATCCCCAATATAGCCAAAAATTAATGCGCCAATTGGACGAAAAATAAAAGTAGAACAAAATGCAAAAGCCGTTAACATAGATGCGGCAAAAGACTCATATTTAGGGAAAAACAACTCGTTTAATAATACTGCTAAATGCACATAAAGCATCAAATCAAAATATTCTAAAAATGTTCCTATTGAAAGCAACCCCACAGCTTCTTTTTGTTCTCTGGTAAGGCTAGTCTGCCTATCAGGAATAATCCTGGTATTTTCTTGAACAAGCCCACTCATAGTTGAACCAGTTTTGTTATTGATTTCTGATAGTTCATATTTCTCCAGTGATTATTTTGTTAAACATAATTTCCTATTATATATAGTCAATTCAGGAGAATTTTGGGCTAGGAGCGACGGAGCGACAACATCCCCAACTTCTCATCAATTGACTATAGGATTGTCAAATTGAGCAGAATCCGCACCATACTTCTTATTCCATTTATCGCCATCAAAATCATCAGGCATATTATTATGTTTTCACCATGTTTACACTTTATTAGCAAAATTTCGTTAGCAATAGTTACAATTTTAATTAAATACAACCTACACTAAATAGTCAATTAATTTTTTATTTTTTCTTAATAAAAACAATATTTAATAATTCCCTGGCATGGAATAGCATTTTAATGGTTAATAATTCCTTAATCTCATGTGATATTTTAGCAATATCTCTTTTACTCAATAATCAAGTTTTTTGCAGAGCTTATAAATAGTAGGTTGTTTGAAGGAAATTTGAATATATCCGAGTCACAACATCTATCTTTAAACGCAAAATTTGTCATTCCTGCTTCGGTGCGGAATCTATAATACCTCAGGGCCTTTTTAGATCCCGCACTGAAGCAGGGATGACAACCATTATCCTCCCTGTTCGATTTAGTGTACCCCTACTCGACTTAGTGTCATACCTGCGTATGCAGGTATCTAGATTCATAGCTACAATTTTTATTCTATAAGTATTAAGCAACATAAAAACGTCATTGCGAGGAGGCGTGAGCCTACGAAGCAATCCATATAGTCTTGATGTATCTATACTAATTCTCATGGATTGCTTCGTCGCTACTAAAGTAGCTCCTCGCAATGACTCTTAGCAGTCAGCTTTTTTACTTATCATAAGGAAATAAATAAAAAATTGTAGGGTACTATGATCTAGATTCCCGCCTACGCGGGAATGATGGTATGGACGAGTGAAGCGAAATATGCTTTACTTGTACGGAGTCAGCTGAAAAATAGTTTTCAGCTGCTCCAAATTAAATAATAATTTAAGATACTGGACTGAAAAATCAAGACAAAAAAATAATAATTTTGTTTCCCATTTTTGCATTTTTCAAGCTGCAATTTGTTCATAATTTTGCATAGAATTTAGATAAACATTCATAGGTTTTTTGTAACCAATACTTGAATGAAATCTTCTATAATTATAGTGATTGATGTAATCATCAATACCACGCTTTAGCTCTTTAACATCTTTAAAATCATTAATAAATATATAATTATATTTTAAAGTTCGAAAAAATCTCTCCATAATTATATTATCAATACTTCTTCCTTTACCATTCATTGAAACTTTAATGTTATGCTCTTGTAAAATTTCAATGTGTTCATGACTAGTATATTGACTGCCCTGATCACTATTAAATATCTGCGGTGCAGGATATTTGTTAAGTGCATCATGCAATACTTCAGTTACCAAACTTACATCCATACTATTTGACAATTTATAACTCAACACAGCTCTACTATGCCAATCTATAATTGCCGCCATGTACATAAATCCCGAATTAGTTCGAACATAAGTTATATCTCCGCTCCAAACCTCGTTAGCGTTAGGTACGTGTACAGTCTTAGTTGTACCTAGATTAGTCCAATATTTATCAAGCAAATAACTATAAATTTTATGCTGTTTATCTTTTCCAGACGTTAACTTTTTCCTCTTTGGATAAATAGCCTCTATGCCAATCATATTCATATATTTTAGAACCCGATCCTTACCAATAAACAAGCCATCTTCTAATAATTGTCTATGGATATAACGATAACCAAATTCAGGATTATCAGTATATATTTCATCTATTTTATTTAAAATATTTAAGTTATACCCACTAAATGGTTTTGCTTTATAGTACATTGAAGAACGATTAATCTTTAATAATTCATATTGCCTTGTCTTTGGTAACATTGCTAGCTTGGAATCGACAAGTTCTTTTCTATTTGATAAGTCCAAGCTTTGTAGCTTTCCCACAGCCCAATCTCTCTCTACTATTGTTTTTCCAAGAGTTTTCGCTAATTCATCATTTTGTTCTTTCAGCATATTAATTTGTTCATGATATTTACTTACCAGTTTTGCTGGTTCAAAAGCCAATGCTGCATTTGATATAAATTGTTTTTTCCAATTACTAATTGTCTTTGAGTTTATCTCATATTTTGATGCTATCACTGATAATGGACTCTCTTCTTTCAGCACTTCTAATACTATCCTAGTTTTTTCTTCAGCACTAAAAACTCTTGCTTTTTCTTTTGTCATTTTTTCTCCTAATTTTTTCTTATTATTTTATCTTAATTAGGAAGCTTTTAACTCTATTTTTTTTGTCCATTTTCTTCAGTCCATTATAGCTTGATAATTTCTACCGCATTTGGGCAGAATTGATTATTGTTAATTGCCCCAATTCGCTCTAATGTTTTCACTATTTCAGTAGCCTCAGCCATAGATATTATAGGTCTTGAGGAACTATATAGTAGGTCAGCTAGGCTAGGCAGATTACTCTCAATATAGCGTATTTTCCCTTCTAAACTCTGACAAAAATTATCGGCAAAATCTTGTAACTTTGATACATCATGTGCCGTGTTAGCTGCTCTAGCTGTGTAAGCCACTGCTTTGATTGTACTATAATTACTATGACTTAAGCTAGTTAAGACCTTGCTGGTAATCTCACCAATAATATTGCGTTTACTGGTCAATATATCTGCTACTCCTTGATTAATAGCATTTCGCCCCTTAGCATTATGATTGAAATCATCGACCATCATGATGTGGCTTAGGCTACCTACCATGTGCTGAGATAGCAGAGAATTACTGATTTTTTTATTAACAGTATCACGTATTTCATCTTTAAATTCATTAACTGCTGCTTTGGAGAGTCCTGTTGCGGCATAATCAAGCCCAATATTCACTACAGTCTTTATGGCAGATTCTTTAATAGCTTTTTTGACTAATTCCTGAGTGGTTAGTTTTACTTCTTCTTTAACAACTGTTTTTATTCCTTCTTTAGTCAGTACTTTAGTTGCACCAAGTTTACCAGCTAAATTTTCAGCTCCCATCATCTCTAAGGTTACTGCAAGAGTAATGCCTTTTTCAGTCCAATAATTATTCCAGCTAAAATGTCCCGACTGAATAGCGTTTATTGACTTATATAAATCCTGCAGCCCTTCAGTAATAAAAGCTACGCCCCATTGATAGTTACCAGCAACGATACATAATGCTCCAACAAAAATTTGAGCCACACCAAGTACCGCAACTAACAAGCCATCAAATACTGATGATTCCGGTTCAACTGTATCTAACTCAAATAGTTGCAGAATGCCAAACATGTTGAGTTCAAGAATCTCATCTTCTGGTATATCGCTACTAAATAAGTCTGGCAATAATATTCGATCGGAAATTTGGGTAATACAACCACTCTTACAATTTTCAATGGTTTTAGCAGCTGAGTCAATATAGTTGATCTGCTCTTTTAATAAATTGATTTTGTTTCGTATTTGCTTGGATAATTCACTATCTGGCTTATGATTTGATATTATTTGGATAGAGACTAATCCTGGAATAATAACTGACTCAATCTGAGATTTAGCTGCCATTAAATCAGAATAAGCACTTACCTGCCAGCTAGCATCAAACTCATCCTCATCATCGTCGCTTTGCATCGATAAAACATAACCTTGACTGATTTTGGCATAAGCTCTGTTGTAATAACCAGCGAAACTATAGGCTGCATCCAGATTAATCGCCATATCAAATAAATCGATCGATTGTTGATAGCGATTACCCTCACCAAGCTTGTTAACTCCTTCCCTAACCAAATAGGCTGGATTCCGCATGATACTATAACCATTAAAATATTGTACCCTCATCTCAGCTTTGAAGCTATTTAGCTCCTTAAAGGCGTATTCCTCTATAGCACTATTACAACTAGTCTTCTCTAATCTTTTACATTGCTCACTAATTTGTTTTAGCTTAATCCCCCATAATTCTTCTAATTGAGCTAATTTAAATTCATTATCATTGCTATTCCGCAACTCATTGGTGAATTTACAAAAATCGTTAAATAGTCTATCATTTCTTTTAAGATTATCTGCTCCGCTAGTCTTGACTTTCTCTAATTTATTATGTTCAATGACATCACGTAAATTCTTTAGGTCTGCGATATTGTCAATAAAATTAACTTCTGAGCCAAATTTTGTCTCAAGTTCTGATTGATCAATGATTAGTTGGCTACTACCATGATTACCTTGCCTAGATGTTCTACCAAAAGCTTGCTCTTCTACCCGCAAATTATCTGGTAAAAACGTTAAGCAAACATGTAACCCTCCGGCATCTTCCACTTCTTTAGTGGTTTTAACATCAGTGCCTCTGCCTGCCAAATTAGTCGCAATAATAACTTCTCCAGCCTCTATATTAGTTCCAACGGCTAAATATTCATCATTATCATTTCTTGAGTAAAGTTTAATTTTATCGCTTGGGTAACCAGAGTTCAGCAAACTCTCTTTGACTTTGTATACATCACTAATTGTTTGGCAAATGACCAATACAGCTCTATTTTTGCTAGTTTCTTCAACAATAGAATGGCTGATTTCGGCTAACCATTCTTCTGAGTTATGGGCTAATATCCCAACTAGCTCAACAAATTGTTTTGGCTTATAAGTTGGGACAACGGCTAAATCAACTGGATAGATTGAACTAAGCAAATCTTGGGCATCATGTGAGCCTAATGTACCAGTCATACCATAGATTTTACAACCATAACGTAGAAAATACTCCATATTTGAGATAAAACAGGTGGTAAAGCTTTCAGCTGTTAATCTTAAAGCATGTTTTAATTGCAAAAATTGCTGCAAACCATTTTGCCAACTTGTTTTATCTTGTATAATACCAGTATTATAATAATCTACCGGGGCTATAACTGAATAACCAGATTTATCTTTAATGACATAATCTTTATTTTCAGTCATACTCTTGGCAGCAATCGCTGCCTTTGACCAGTTTTCTATTTGGCTTATAGCAAATTCCTGTAAATATTCAGGAATGAAAACTGATTTTCGTTCAATTATTTGACGAATATAATACTCAATATGTTCTTGACGAAATAAACTAGCATCATTAATTGGATATGCTACCGATTCTTCACCATTCTCATTATTAAATAATGTTAGCTCACCATTCTCATATTTAAAAGCTCCTTGAATAAAGTAATGTGATTGCTGTCCTGCCGAATATATTAAATGATTATCTAACCTTCCTAGTTCTGACCAGATGGCAGCTAGTAAAGTCTCTAAATATTCCATACCAGCTATATGACTAGCTAGCCTAACTAGCTTGCTATTATCGTCAATCAGCATTGAATCTACTTCATCAATGATCACGCTGTTAAAAGGTCTGCCCCCTCTGGTTTGGTAAGCTTTATACTCATCTCTTAGTAAGTCACCTTGAAAATTAGAAACATCTCCATAAACTACATTAGCTGAGTAACAATATCGAGGAAGTTTACCTTTCTCTTCACTAGTATTATGTTCAACTTGCAAATTAAACATGGCAAAAAATTCTTTTCTCTCTAAGGCATCTCTTTGAGCTAGAACTTGCGAGCTAGTGATAATGTCAACTTTCTCTCCTCTTAAAGCTAAAACTACCGCTAGCATGGCACTAGTAGTTGATTTACCTTCACCAGTAGCTACTTGAATTAAACGTCCTTTATCTGGTTGATGTAATAGCAACATTAGAATAGACAGTATTTGGGCAAGACGTGGATCGTTATTAGTGTCAATCAGATTGGCTCTTTTGATCACTGCCATCATCTCAGGCAAAAAATTATCATCTACTGCTTTACTTGGGTTTTGAGTTAGTAAATTATTAGACCAATTAGTAATATCATCCGAATTCCACTGGCTGATCTTCTTACCTAGTGGAGTTAAATTGGAATCATGATCATAAGCAGATAAAATTTCAAGAAATTTAGTCTCTAATAGTTTATTAGTCAGCAAAGAGTCTGCTATTGTAGGATTATTTTTATTAAGAGTTTCTATCGAGAACGTTCGCTGAGCTGTGTCAGTATAGAATATCATAGTTTAAAATTCAACCTATCAGGGAAGAAAATATCTAGCTGGGAAACGGTTACCGCCCAATTTGGGATTGGCATATTCCACTTTGCTGTAATCTGTTTTATAGCACAAAAAACCAATTTGAACAAGGCATTTTCACTTG
>NZ_MWZE01000170.1 GCF_002259525.1 Rickettsia endosymbiont of Culicoides newsteadi
AATTCTCAATTAGACTCATAATCATTCCAGAAAGACATTCTAGCCTTGATTTTTTCCAAGAAAAGTTTAGTATCAGTGACTGAAGTAGTATATTGTGCATAGTCAGAAAATACACTCTTATACTACTTCAACCTCCCATATACAATACCTTTACAGAGTATTTATTACAAAAATTGTAGGGTACTATGGACAGGCTCACATACATTCGCTCACAATGACGAGTTTAATTGACTATACTAATCAGGTTAGTTATCAGACTAACGTTCAACCGTATTTTTTGATAGTCCTGATTTAGTTCTATGCCGCTCTTCTTCTATTTTTTTTACAAAATTGCTAGTTGTGAGAGAGGCTTGTTTTTTAGTTTTTTGATTAACTTGTTTAGCATCCAATACAATAGGATTACTATCTACATGCTCTGATAAACCGTATTGTCCGACACTTTTACCAGTTAATACGTAAGTTATATAATCTACCATGTGTTTTACAAAATTTTTAATCCCACCGATAGAATGAGCTTCTAACTGAAACCATGTCTTACCATCTTTTGTTTTGCCAACTAAAAATTCTCTAAATATTTCGCCAGCTTGAATTGACACATCGGACTCAGCCTTATTGCCCCTATGGTGAGAAGAAAAACGTTCTTTAACCAGCCCTAGATCTTTTAATTTATCATACATACTCCCATTATCTTCAACTATTATATGGGCACCTTGTAGAAAATCACTCGAATGCGGTAATACAACTTTTGCCATTATGTCTATTATTACAGCAGCTTTCTGCAAAGTATCTTTTGGGTTGACAGAGCTTTTAGGGGTGTTGAGTATATTTTGTATAAGAGCTTTTTTAGTATCAGGCGGGTCTATGGGCAGTGTATGGTGGTCTCCTTTGTCTAGACAAAAATTTAGCAATTTAGAGATATAATTCCCATGAAATTATTATTGTCACTAT
>NZ_MWZE01000171.1 GCF_002259525.1 Rickettsia endosymbiont of Culicoides newsteadi
CTTTTGCCATTCTGATTCATCGTAATCCTTTTGGCATAATTCTTTAGCCTCTCTTATAGTTTCAGGTACTCTTGTTATCCACCTTATGTCAGGACTACTTAACAACTCTTTGCTATATAGAGCAGAATCAGCAACGTATATAAAACTTGGGGCTTCTTTTAATTGCTTTTTAAATTTCTCTATTTTTTCTACGCTGGCTTTAATTGATTTCTTGTCCGAAGCATTACCACTTAACCCTTCAACCCAAAGCGGTAAATCACTAGGACCGTTAACGGTTAATGACATAATTACCTGCTTTAAATCCCTCCTCTTTTGTTTTGAATATCCGTAAGTTATATTAAACGCTTTTTCTTCACTATTGCCTTCCCCATCAATAATACTACTCTCTTCTTCTATAGTATCTTGTTCCTCATAATCTCCATATACTGATAAGCTAGTTGTATCAATCCTAGAAAATTTACCCAGTAATTTTTGTTTACAGGCAATTTTAAAAGCTACATTACTAAATAGTTTACTAGCCCCATATTCATAAATAGCATCAAGGCAATCTCCTAAAGCGTCATCGTTAAAATACTCTCCCTCTACACCATCTCTAAACAACCGACTTACAGGCTTATTCTCAAAAAATTGGCAATGCATATATAAACGATCATTTAAAAAACCAAGTCCATTTAATATCATTGCTGCTACTCGCTCTCCCATTGTTACCTTTGCCCCTTTCTTGCGAGACACAGGTAATAAAGCGTCTATTTCCTTTATTAGACCCAATTGTTTGATACTTGCTGATACTATCCCCAAATGACCTAATTGCTCCGTTCTTATAGTTTCTAACTCCATAACTTAGTAACTCTATAATATTTACTCATTCTTAGTTAATACTTTTTCTCTTAATTATTCAATAATTATTTCATTCCTATATCATTCCAGCGGAATGTGGG
>NZ_MWZE01000172.1 GCF_002259525.1 Rickettsia endosymbiont of Culicoides newsteadi
TCCTTCTGTAAGTATTTGATAAGCTAGTTTTGTCTCAAACATACCAGCTATTTTTTTTCTTAATTGTGAGCAATAGCTGGTATCTATGCTATACTCTAATTCGCTTAAGTATTTTTCTTTTTGTCGCATCTCTACAGATTCAGGATATGAAACATTGGCTGTAAATCTAAAAGTTTCATGATTAACCATCGGTGCTTGGTGTTTCTCATAACGAAAAGCTTTGCTCATATAAGCAATCATGTGATTTGTACTGGCAAATGTTTTATTAGGATCACGAATATAGAGCTTTAGTAACAACTGGTTGGCAAAGTTGCTACTAAACTCCCTGCTAGATAATTTGTTTATTTTATCAACTTGCTCTTTGCTAAGAGGATAGAAGGATTTTAACGATGTAGCTTGAGTTGATGGTTTGTTGTTGGGTAGTGATTTAGCTTGGCTTGATGATTTCTTGTGATGAACAATACTTGCGTTTGTAACAGATATTTCTGATGTTGTATTTACCAAGCCATTTTCTATTGCAACATTGATTTGCTCTTCTTCATCGCTTTGCTCGCTCAGTTGATTCAGTAGTAGTGTTTTTTCTTGTTCCTCCTTTACTATTTCTGATATTTCTTCTATCGCTTTTAGTTTTCCTTCTTCTAAGTTATTAGATGTTTCTGTGTCTAGAATAGATTCCTGTGTTTTGATAATAGGAAGAGTAGTATTAATGCTAACTATTTCTTGTTCTTTCTCAAGAAGAGTTTCTTTTTGTTCTTCTTCTAAAGAATTTTTATAAGATACAGATAATTCAGATAAATTTTCAGATGAAGAAATGTTAGTTTTTTCAAAAAAACTTTTTTCGCTATCTATATTATCTAAATCTTTAGTATTTGATATAAAGTATTTATTTATATATTGACTAGAATT
>NZ_MWZE01000173.1 GCF_002259525.1 Rickettsia endosymbiont of Culicoides newsteadi
CTCTTAAGAAAAATAAACCTTCCATAAATTGCAATTTCGACTTTCCTCTAAATTATAACCTTATCCCGAATTGACGTCTATACCAAGACACAGTACATGTTCACAAAGATGGAACAGAGCAATTATCGTTTGCTGCCAGATCAGATGCTCTAATAAAAGTAATGCAAACAATATTGGAACGTTTAGGATTTGCGGAAGAAAATATTAATGAATTTAATTCTAAGATAGGAGAAATTATCGATGAAGTAAAAGAAATGTTTTTACTAGAGCTGGATATATTAATTAGTAATATGATAGAGACAGGCGAGATTTATGTTCAAGCTGATACGCTTGATCTAACAAATCTCCCTAAATTTTTGTACTATCGTGAAACAACGGATGAATTGAGAAATAATCAACAATTAACTGATTTGTATGAAAAACATCCTGATCTCAAGATACCAGGAACTATCTTGCATAATTTACTTAAAAGTGGCTCACCTATTTACCCTAATATTGCGGTACTATTAAACCAACATCTTGATGAAAATACTTTTAAACATAACCCTCTAATACAAGAAGGGTTAAACAAGTTTTCTACTCCAGTACTAACTAAGAACTTGTCTTCTGCATTAGAAGACAATAACATAGAAGATATAGTCTTATGGTTATCCGTCATTAATTTAACGGTGGCAGTAAAGTTAGAACCTGATTTATTAGCAAAATTATCCCAGATACAAAATGATAAAGTAGTAGAAATATTACTAGTAAATCAACCATTGAAGTTGCTTATAGATAATGAGGGTAATAATTTATTGCGGGAGTGTTCGTCAAACTGTGTCAAGTTGAAAAAATAATCTTTTAAATATATAAAATAAAGATTATTGATGTTGTAAATAGCGAAGAATGTGGATAAGTT
>NZ_MWZE01000174.1 GCF_002259525.1 Rickettsia endosymbiont of Culicoides newsteadi
CAAGTGAAAATGCCTTGTTCAAATTGGTTTTTTGTGCTATAAAACAGATTACAGCAAAGTGGAATATGCCAATCCCAGATTGGGCGGTAACCGTTTCCCAGCTAGATATTTTCTTCCCTGATAGGTTGAATTTTAGACTATGATATTCTATACTGACACAGCTCAGCGAACGTTCTCGAAAAAAATGAAAAATTTTAAAAAATATTTTGTATCGAAATATTTTGGTGGGAGAAAGTAGCTTGTTTGCTATAGTCAATTGATGAGAAGGTGGAGACGACGTCACTACCTTCTCATCAATTGACTATAGCTCAAAATATAATTAATTAGTTTGCAGGCAGTGTAGTTATATCAATACCACAAATACCCTTCATTTCATCAATATCACCACTACAATGTAGCGCTATATAATTATTATCAATTGTAATAATTTGCTTAGCAATTTTAGCTAAACTTTTGATAAATTCTGCCTTTAGTTCTGGGAAACGTGCTAAAAAGTTTTTTAGTCCTATATTATCATATCTATCTTTAACAATTCCGTAGTCAGTAAGTTTTTGTAAATCTTCATTACTTAACATATCCGTCGTAACCGTCTTCGGGTATTTTTCAAGAATTAAGTTAGCTTCTAAGTATTCAGGGTATTTATTAACAATTTCACCATGCAGAGCTCCCATACAAATATCATCTGAAACTAACGTGCCTTTAAATCCAATGGTATTTCTAATGAACTTTACGACGGTAGTCGACAAACTAGCTGGTATAGCAGCTAACATATAGGTTCATACAATAATTTTAACGTTCTACAACTTGCCTCAAATAAGGAATCTCCCCTATC
>NZ_MWZE01000175.1 GCF_002259525.1 Rickettsia endosymbiont of Culicoides newsteadi
ATCCGCAAAAGGTAACTATCGATAAAAGCGGTAGTAATATCTCTGCTCTCAAAGCTGCCAACAAAGAGCTTGCTGAAACTAAGAAAATTGAGATACGACAAGTCAAATATCTCAATAATATTGTCGAGCAGGATCATAGATTTATTAAGAAACGAACCAAACCTATGCTTGGTTTTAAGAGTTTTCATTCTGCTAAAATTACTATTGCAGGTATTGAGAATATTCGTATGATTCAAAAAGGACAAATAGTTGGAAGTAATGATAACGTTTCTACTTTTGAGAATTTTGTAATGTTAATGGCATCATAACGTCTAAAATCTCAGTTTTGTTGCTTCAAGCAGATCTTCAATTATAGATGCGACAGAACCGTTCTAGTTTGCTTTTGCCCCGTTTCTGTAATTTAACCCAAATATTGACTAGTACAAATGATTCTATCCTTCACCTCTGATTGTAATTTTTGTTCTGATGTGATTTTGTTGTTGGTGGTGTCTGTGATGATTTTAAATTGTCATTTGGCAAGTGTTTTATTTGAAATTTTGTCGCAATATTTTGTATTTCTTTAGCTGTTTTAAGAGGATAATCTTCCTGGAAATATTCGATAAAATTCTTTATCAAGTCTTCTATTTCAAATCTTTCCGCAAGCTTTTGTATTTCTTGAGGCAGTTCAGAAGGATGATTTGAATCTTTATAATTCAAATCAAAAAATTTAATCTTATCTCCGCAGTTATAGACAATTTATAATGGTCTCCATATTTTGGACACAAAAATAGAAGAAATGAGATAGAATTCTTTAGCAAAAAAGGAGAGCT
>NZ_MWZE01000176.1 GCF_002259525.1 Rickettsia endosymbiont of Culicoides newsteadi
CTTGCTTTTTCTTTTGTCATTTTTTCTCCTAATTTTTTCTTATTATTTTATCTTAATTAGGAAGCTTTTAACTCTATTTTTTTGTCCATTTTCTTCAGTCCATTATAGTTTTTTGGTGGAGGTATATTATCAACTATTGGACGATTTGCAGGTAAGACATTAGGTGATTATTTAGAATATTTAAATCATCAACCCGAGGAATATTATCATTTTAAAAATATTAGGGAAAGTTTTGTTCTATCAAAAGCCGTTTATGGACATCCAATAGCGTTAGTTTTTGGTACGGCAAGGGTCAATGGTAAAATAATTTGGGCAAACCAAATTAAGGAAGTACAAATTACCAACGTTACACAACCAGGTGTATCAGATACTCAGGGAACTGCCGCCATCCATAATTTAACAGAATGCGAATATTATTTATCCTTTGCAGTTGGCATATGTGAAGGTGAAATTGCTGAAATTAGTAGAGTATGGGCTAATGATCAGTTGCTCAATCTTGAACAATATACATTCAGGCTTTATTTAGGGTCAGAAGAGCAAATAGCCGATCCTTTAATTGCTGCAACTGATCCTCAAGGGCAAGTACCAGCTTTCCGTGGGTTAAGCTACGCGGTATTTGAAGAGCTACCATTAGCTGATTTTAATAATTCTATACCAAATTTCTCCTTTGAAGTAACCAGAAAGGCTAATATTACGTCAATTCGGGATAAGGGATAAGAAAAAATAAAGGAGATATAGGAGTTGCAAGGAGTTAATGCCTGTGATAAATGTTTTTTT
>NZ_MWZE01000177.1 GCF_002259525.1 Rickettsia endosymbiont of Culicoides newsteadi
TTAACCGCTTCATCTTTCTCTTGCTCCGCTGCAGCCAGCTTAGCCTGATTTTCATCATGAGCTTTTTGCAAATTATCCAACTTATCTTGTTCAGTTTTGGCAAGTTGTTTAGCAGTTTCTAATTCTTTGTCCTTCTCTTCCATCGCAGCCTGTGCATCTTTGTAAGCTTTATCTGCATTCTCTTTTTGTTTAGTCAAAGCTGCTGTCTGTGCTTTTAAGTCTTCATTAGCCTTAACCGCTTCATCTTTCTCTTGCTCCGCTGCAGCCAGCTTAGCCTGATTTTCATCATGAGCTTTTTGCAAATTATCCAACTTATCTTGTTCAGTTTTGGCAAGTTGTTTAGCAGTTTCTAATTCTTTGTCCTTCTCTTCCATCGCAGCCTGTGCATCTTTGTAAGCTTTATCTGCATTCTCTTTTTGTTTAGTCAAAGCTGCTGTCTGTGCTTTTAAGTCTTCATTAGCCTTAACCGCTTCATCTTTCTCTTGCTCCGCTGCAGCCAGCTTAGCCTGATTTTCATCATGAGCTTTTTGCAAATTATCCAACTTATCTTGTTCAGTTTTGGCAAGTTGTTTAGCAGTTTCTAATTCTTTGTCCTTCTCTTCCATCGCAGCCTGTGCATCTTTGTAAGCTTTATCTGCATTCTCTTTTTGTTTAGTCAAAGCTGCTGTCTGTGCTTTTAAGTCTTCATTAGCCTTAACCGCTTCATCTTTCTCTTGCTCCGCTGCAGCCAGCTTAGCCTGATTTTCATCATGAGCTTTTTGCAAATTATC
>NZ_MWZE01000178.1 GCF_002259525.1 Rickettsia endosymbiont of Culicoides newsteadi
GCTAGGCTAGCTTGTTTGTGCTATTATTTACTTAATAAAGTTTATAATATATTTCTAATATGACAGTAGAATTTTTCGATAATATATCAACCAAAGAAACTAATATTGTTAAAGATAACAATAAACCACCGAGAATGAGGATAGGTACCGATAATTTTGAGACGTTATTGCTAAATAGTGATGTATTTGTTGATAAAAGCCTAATGATCAAAGAATTATTGGAAGATAGTGGAGAAGTAATCCTAATCACCAGACCAAGGCGGTGGGGTAAGAGCTTGAATATGAACATGCTCCAGAAATTTTTTGAGATAGAGGTGGATGAGAGAGGTATGCCTTTACCTGAAGAGGATAGAGTAAATAACAAGCTATTTACAGGTGGTACAGTAGATTTAGGTATTAAAGGAAAAAGGACTTTAGAACCTTTAAAGATTAACGGTAATGAATATGCCATGATTCAACAAGGTCAATTTCCGGTGATTTTGCTCAATCTTAAAGATGTTAAAGGCAGTAACTACCAGGAAATTGAGAATGGAATAAAAAATCAAGTAACTAATTTGTTTACAAACCATCGATATTTAAAGCGTTATATAACAACAGATGAAAAATTACTAGATGAGGCACAAAAGGAAAAGTTAAATCGATATTTTACAGGAAAGCTTGATAAGGAAGACTTAAAAGATAGTTTACGGGTTTTGAGTGAAGTATTGTACAAACATTTTGGTCAAAAAGTTTA
>NZ_MWZE01000179.1 GCF_002259525.1 Rickettsia endosymbiont of Culicoides newsteadi
TCTTAAGAAAAATAAACCTTCCATAAATTGCAATTTCGACTTTCCTCTAAATTATAACCTTATCCCGAATTGACGTACATTGTAAAGAAAGAGATAGAAACAGCCATACAGATTAATAAAAACTTTCCTGCAGAAGCCAAAAAAGAGGCTCTAGCAAAACAAATAGCCGAACAGGCAAGGCAAAAAGAAGCTGAGAGACTTGCGAAGGAGGCAAATATTAGAGAGCAAGAGGAAGCTGAGGCAGCCAAAGAAGCGGCTAGATTAAAAGCTATAGAGGAGGCAAGGCAACAAGAAGCTGAAAGACTTGAGCAGGAAGCAAAGCTTAAAGAACAAGAGGAGGTTAAGGCGGCAAAAGAAGCGGCTAGATTAAAAGCTATAGAGGAAGCAAAAATAAAAGAATATATCCCCAATATACCGGCTGTAAAATTATTTGAGGTAGAAGGTGAGGATAATCAGTTTGATAATGATAACCAGGCTACTATCAAGGAAGTATCAAAGCTAATTCGAGACGGTAACGACCGTCTGCAGGAACATGGCAAGAAGGGGATATTGCTACTTGGTAATACCGGGGCTGGCAAAAGTACACTCACTCATTTGTTTAGTAGCAGAAGATACTGGACTGAAAAATCAAGACAAAAAAATAATAATTTTGTTTCCCATTTTTGCATTTTTCAAGCTGCAAT
>NZ_MWZE01000018.1 GCF_002259525.1 Rickettsia endosymbiont of Culicoides newsteadi
GACACAGATCCCCTATAAATGCTTTTGTTCATATACTTTCTACACTAGTTGCCTATTCTCTTAAGAAAAATAAACCTTCCATAAATTGCAATTTCGACTTTCCTCTAAATTATAACCTTATCCCGAATTGACGTAAAAAGAATTTTTCAAATTCACGGTGTAGATAAAAATGGTAAGACAATATTAAAGAAAAAATTAATGAGAGAGCAGGTTCTAACTTTTATGGCTAACGTACCAAAGTGTCTAGTAGGCATGGAAGCTTGCGGTGGAGCTAGCTATTGGGCAAGAGAATTAACAAAATTAGGTCATACTGTAAAACTAATAGCTCCACAATTAATTTATCTGATAATTTATCTGAACGAAATGGGCATAATAAAACAACTGTTGCAGTAGCTAACAAACTAGCAAGGGTGGTGTTTGCGGTACTCAGTTCAGGCAATGATTATACCGAGAGTAAAGTTTGTAGCTAAAGAATTGGTACAAACTAGTTGTTGACGAGATAATATTATAGGTAAATAGAAATTTAATAGATTCTAATCCGGAATATGCGAAAGAATGATAATATTGATGGTAAATAAGACGAACCTTAGCTTACGAGAAAACTGAAATAGTCAATGGCTCGTTAGAAGTCGATGAAATGATAAGTATAAGTTTGTAAGCCAGCGAATTCCATCAGGGCTATAGGGTAAATTTAAGGTAATTTATTAACTATAAGCCGGATACATGACTGCATTCGATTTTTTTGCTGTTATATATTATTTTTTTCTTGCATTATCGGGTAAGTCTATACATGACTATAACTTTAGCCTGCCTCCGGAATTATTTATAAAATAATGTTTGACATTGTTTTGAATAATCGGTATAAAACTTCACACAGGGTAAATAAATCCTGTAGCTGTTTGACAAGTTGATAAAGCTGAAAACTAAATACACACTGCGATTAATAAAAATTCTATGATCGCGAGTGGATACTGTAATGGTGCAGAATTAGTTCTGTACACATCGTACAATCTCAAGTTTGAAAAAATTAAAGTAAATAAAATAAGAGCATTTGGTGGATGCCTTGGCACTAGAAGGCGATGAAGGACGTAATACGCTGCGATAAGCTTCGGGGAGCTGCGAATAAGCTTTGATCCGAAGATTTCCGAATGGGGAAACCCGCCTGCTTAGCAGGTATCGTATAGTGAATACATAGCTATGCGAAGCAAACCCAGCGAATTGAAATATCTTAGTAGCTGGAGGAAAGGACATCAACCGAGACTCCGTTAGTAGTGACGAGCGAACGCGGACCAGGCCAGTGGCTTCAGAATAAAAACTAGAACAACATGGAAAGGTTGGCCATAGAGGGTGATAGCCCCTTATAGGTAAAAAGTTTTGGAGTCCTTGAGTAAGGCGGGACACGTGAAATCCTGTTTGAACATAGGGGGACCACCCTCTAAGCCTAAGTACTCTCTAGTGACCGATAGTGAACAAGTACCGTGAGGGAAAGGTGAAAAGAACCCCGACAAGGGGAGTGAAATAGACCTGAAACCGAATGCTTACAAGCAGTCGGAGCAGACATTTATGTTCTGTGACGGCGTACCTTTTGTATAATGGGTCAGCGACTTAGTTTATCTAGCAAGCTTAAGCCGTTAGGTGTAGGCGTAGCGAAAGCGAGTCTGAATAGGGCGATTTTAGTTAGATGAATTAGACCCGAAACCGAGTGATCTAGCCATGGCCAGGTTGAAGGTGGAGTAATATCCGCTGAAGGACCGAACCCACTACTGTTGAAAAAGTAGGGGATGAGCTGTGGCTAGGGGTGAAAGGCTAATCAAACTCGGATATAGCTGGTTCTCCGCGAAATCTATTTAGGTAGAGCGTTATAGCGATTACCGTCGAAGGTAGAGCACTGGATGAGCTAGGGGGTTCTACAGACTTACCAAACTCAACCAAACTCCGAATGTCGACGAGTACAGCATAGCAGACAGACTGTGGGTGCTAAGGTCCATAGTCGAGAGGGAAAAAGCCCAGACCGCCATCTAAGGTCCCTAAATCATGACTAAGTGTTAAAGGATGTGGGAAAACCAAAACAACTAGGATGTTGGCTTAGAAGCAGCCATCATTTAAAGAAAGCGTAATAGCTCACTAGTCTAAATAAGTTTTCCTGCGCCAACAATGTAACGGGGCTCAAGTCATGTACCGAAGATGCGGATTTGCACTTTAATAGTGCAGATGGTAGCGGAGCGTTCCGTAAGCCTGTGAAGGTGAACTGTGAAGTTTGCTGGAGGTATCGGAAGTGAGAATGCTGACATAAGTAGCGATAAAGAATGTGAGAAACATTCTCGCCGAAAGTCCAAGGGTTCCTGCGTAAAGTTAATCTGCGCAGGCTTAGTCGGCTCCTAAGGTGAGGCTGAAAGGCGTAATCGATGGGAATCAGGTTAATATTCCTGAACCTGAGGGATGTGACGGAGATAGTAAATTGTATACGCTTATTGGATTGCGTGTGCGGTGAATATCTTCCAGGAAATAACACCCTCGTTAAAGACCGTACCCCAAACCGACACAGGTGGACAGGTAGAGTATACCTAGGCGCTTGAGAGAACGATGCTGAAGGAACTAGGCAAATTGCATCTGTAACTTCGGGAGAAGGATGACCTGTGAATGGGCAACCATTTATAGGTGGCACAAACTAGGGGGTAGCGACTGTTTATTAAAAACACAGGGCTCTGCAAAGTCAATAGACGAAGTATAGGGTCTGACGCCTGCCCAGTGCTGGAAGATTAAGAGGAGGGGTGCAAGCTCTGAATTGAAGTCCCAGTGAACGGCGGCCGTAACTATGACGGTCCTAAGGTAGCGAAATTCCTTGTCGGGTAAGTTCCGACCCGCACGAATGGCGTAACGATTTCCCCGCTGTCTCCAGTATCGACTCAGCGAAATTGAATTCTCCGTGAAGATGCGGAGTTCCCGCGGTTAGACGGAAAGACCCCGTGAACCTTTACTATAGCTTTGCACTGGTATTAGGAATTAGATGTGCAGGATAGGTGGGAGACTATGAAGCGGTGGCGCAAGCCACTGTGGAGTCACCCTTGAGATACCACCCTTTTGATTCTTGATATCTAACCGCGATCCTTGAATCAGGATCCGAGACAATGCATGGTGGGTAGTTTGACTGGGGCGGTCGCCTCCCAAAGAGTAACGGAGGCGCGCGATGGTTAGCTCAGGTTGGTCGGAAATCAACTATTAGAGTGCAATGGCATAAGCTAGCCTGACTGCGAGTCTGACAAGACGAGCAGAGACGAAAGTCGGTCATAGTGATCCGGTGGTTCCGAGTGGAAGGGCCATCGCTCAACGAATAAAAGGTACTCCGGGGATAACAGGCTGATGATTTCCAAGCGTCCATAGCGACGAAATCGTTTGGCACCTCGATGTCGGCTCATCACATCCTGGGGCTGGAGAAGGTCCCAAGGGTTCGGCTGTTCGCCGATTAAAGTGGTACGTGAGCTGGGTTTAGAACGTCGTGAGACAGTTTGGTCCCTATCTGCCGTGGGTGTAGGAAGTTTGAGAGGATCTGCCTTTAGTACGAGAGGACCGAGGTGGACGTACCTCTGGTGGGCCAGTTGTCGCGCCAGCGGCATAGCTGGGTAGCTAAGTACGGAAAGGATAACCGCTGAATGCATCTAAGCAGGAAACCTACCTCAAAACTAGACTTCCCTATCAGAGCCGTGGAAGACCACCACGTTGATAGGCCAGGTGTGGAAGCACGGTAACGTGTGTAGCTAACTGGTACTAATAGCTCGATTGATTTACTTTGCTGAGGTTGTACTTTGTGTGCAGCATTAATTCTGTAAAAAACATACCAAGTTTTCAGTTTTATCAACATTAAATTTTTTTATTTGCCTTCTAGGAGGCTGTCAAAGATAGTTGATGAATTTTTAGGAGAAACGAAATCGAGCACCACAGCGTACATAGACGTATGTGAGGAGCGAAGGTGAGTTTTGACGCCAAAATTACCAACTATACCTCTTGAAAACTAGCTTATGTGCAAGGATTTGAAGGAGACGCGGACGCAGAATCGCAGCGTACTATAATGTATGTGAGGATTCAGGTACCGCATCATTGTCCAAATTACCAACAGAAGTAGAGTTATAAAAGATGTTTGTTGACTTATGATGTAAAAATTTGTATTGCTAGCTTGGTGGTTATAGCACAAGTGAAACACCCGATCCCATACCGAACTCGAACGTGAAACCTTGTAGCGCTGATGGTACTATGCCCTGAGGCATGGGAGAGTAAGTCACTGCCAAGCTTGCAATACAAATTTTTTTATGAAGGTTATCAATCCTGTTTTGTGTCATACCTGTTTTGGTGCATATCTTAGATTCCCACCGTTGCTAAAAATGACAATTTATAGTCAATTCAGGAGAATTTGGGGCTAGGAGCGACACCTACAAGTAATAGGCGAGCATTGAGCGAAGACGTCACCAACTTCTCATCAATGACTATATGGATTGCCACGTGCCATGACTATTGCGTGTGCTTGCTATTCATTAGACCTCTTGCATAACTTAATCTAATTGGTAATTTTGTTGTCAAAACTCGTCTCCGTTCCTCACGTACATCGCTGTGGTACTCGACTTCGTTTTTCCTAAAAATCCCTCAATTATCTTTAGGTTATGCAAGAGGTCTATTTTCAAATCTAATTCTCTAAATCATTTGAGTGTATTTAAAACTTCACGCTTGTCATTCAATTTCAATTCTTTAAATCATTCAACTATGTTATAATCTAAGATTATAAATCAAAAAACTAGACCAAAAAAGAGGAAAGGAATATGCACCATATTAATAATAAATTTTACATGCCATTAGTGACGTTACTTTGTATATTTACTTATTTATTAAATTTCTTTAATAAAATAGCTCAATGTTCTTTAGTATTTGTCTTTTTAACGTTAACTGTCAATATTATATCCGAGCTATATGGCAAGAAAAAAGCTATGATTGCTGTAGTGTTGAGTACGATAGTAAGCTTTGGTTTGTTATGGAATTTAGATTATTATATTAATGGTTATGCTATTAAGGGAGTTGTGTTTGCAGCTTTTGTCTCTGTATTGCTGTCAACATATTGTAGTACAAGTGTATTTTTACATCTCAAGTCAGCATCAGCATATTCTTTTAATACCAGGAATTTTATTAGTTTGATAGTGTGTGCCATTGTAGATGGTGTTGTGATGTTAGGATTTTTCATAAATATATTCTCTACAAGTAGAGTTTTGTCGATTTTTTATCAAGAAGTATTATTTAAATGTCTATATTCATTAGCAGCTTATATATGTATATTTGCCGGATTATATTTAGTTCACAAAGTGCATGATAATAAGATTAATGAGGGAGAAAATAATAAATAACGCTTGCTCAGAGCCATATTACTCGTCTATTTAGCTGATTAATAAATATTATCCTTGACTATCAAGACAAAAAGCTTTAGTATGTGGCTCTAACCAAGTAATAAGTAGGTTAGAGCCTTATATGACAGTAATTTCTAAAGTTTTTTCGTATCTCTCTATAACTCACAATACATCACCCACCTCAAAATTAACAAATAGATTGTCAGAATATATCTTTCCTATCAAAAGGCATGAATTATCTAAATTTCTATATGTAACATTATTGATGTTCTGTATTTTATTTATACAAAATATTATCAGAGCCTTAAAAGACAGTCTGATTAATACCATGATTGGTACCGAAACTGTATCATTTCTTAAATTTTGGGGGGTTTTACCTTCGGCATTTTTGATGTCGATAATCTATGTGAAATTAGTAAATAACATAAAAGGGGAGTATATATTCTACCTTATATTATCAATTTTTCTACTATTTTTTGCTTTATTTGCATTTTATATTTTTCCTAATCATTTGGCATTGCATTTGAGTAGTGAGCATGCTGGTATTTTAGTAAAGTCTTATCCCAATTTAAAATGGTTTATATTACTTTTATCTAATTGGAGTTTCTCTTTGTTCTATATTATAGCAGAGCTATGGCCAAGTGTGATATTTGCATTACTTTTTTGGCAGTTTGTTAATAATATAACCTCGGTGGAACAATCAAAAAGATTCTATCCTTTATTTGGACTTTTTGCTCAAACGGGGCTTTATATATCAGGTAAGTTTTTAGAAAATTTAGCTTATTTAAATCAATTTTTAATTAAAAAATTTGACTTACAACATACAGAGTCCGAACTTTCAGTACAAATCATATTAGGTTGCGTACTGGTACTTGGCTCAATAGCATTAGCAACTTTTTGGATACTGAATCATAAAATATTAGATAAAGCTCAAGTAGAAAAACTGCAATTTTCTGTCAAGAAACAATCGCTAACCCTTATAGAAAGTTTTAAAATGGTTATTGCTTCAAGATATATTAGGCTAATTGCTACACTGCTTGTCTGTTATGGTATAGCTATAAACTTAGTTGAAGGACCTTGGAAAGCATCAGCTTCAAAGATTTATAAAACACCGACGGAATTTGCTGCTTTTGTTGGCAATTATCTAAGTATTACTGGCATATTTACCATTTTGTTTGTTATTCTTGGCTCCAATATTGTCAGGAGGTTGGGCTGGTTTACCGCAGCAAGTATAACGCCAATAATGGTTTTTATAACTGGCATGCTATTTTTCTTAGTATCTAATTTTGATGGATTGTCTGCTATAATCGTGGTTAGCTTTATGCTCACTGATCCTTCTTCAATTGCTATTACAATGGGACTAATCAACAACGTGTTGAGTAAATCAAGTAAATATACTTTATTTGATTCTACTAAAGAAATGTCATATGTTCCTTTAGATACTGAGCTTAAGACAAAAGGTAAAGCAGCTGCTGACGTAATTGGTACTAAACTTGGAAAGTCAACGAGTGCTCTTCTCCAGTCTTTAATATTTATTATTTTACCTTGTGCAACTTATCAATCTATTTCTATATATTTAATGATAGTATTTGGTATAATTTGTATTATATGGATGTGGGTGATTAGAGAATTGAATAAAGAATACACTAATATAGCGTCCTAGACTGTTAAACTTTACTTAAGAGATGAGGTAATAATGAAAAAACCCAATACCCCGGAACAATTATCGCTTAAAAGTACCAAGGAGCAAATTTTATCAGCCTATAATGAGGTACTAGTGCAGTTAGCTGAAAAGCAAGTAACTAGTCCCCAAGAACAAAAGCAACGACAAGATGAGCAAGTTGTTATAACAAAAGCTGTTAGCAATTCATCAGATGCTATATTAACTGATCTTAGTGCCTTAAAATCCAAGATAATTAAACAAATCGATAATTTATCAGAGCAATTGCTTAAAGAATCAGAAAAATTGGTAAATTTACGGGAAGCAATTAATTTAGAGCAAAAACATTTACAAGAATTATATCAAATTAATGAAACAGCTAATACTTTATCTGCCTTATTACAAACCCAAATTGGGCAAAAAGAACAGTTTAAATTAGAAATGGAACAAACAAAACAAACTTTTACTCAAGAAATGACAGCCAAAAAATCTCAGTGGCAACAGCAAAGTGAGCAACTTGAGCGGGATTATAAAGAGCAAAAAGAAAAACTTGAAAAGACCAAGAAACGTGAGGAAGAAGAATATATTTATACATTAGAATTAAAACGTCGTAAGGAAATTGATGAATATAATAGTAAGAAAGCTATTATGGAGAAAGAATTATCGGATTTAAGAGATAATCTATTAAAACGAGAAGCTGATTTAGTAGAAAAAGAGGGTGATTATGAATCCTTAGAAATGCAAGTAGGGCAAATTCCAAATATAATAAAAGAGGCGGTAAATAATGCAGAAGAATCGCTTCGCGGTAAGTTGTCACAGCAATATGATTTTGACATGCAACTTAAACAGCAGGAATATGAAGGCAAGTTAAAATTGCAAGCACAATGTATTAGTTATCTTGAAGATAAAATTACCAAGCAGGAAATTTTAATGAAAGAACTAACTGCAAAAGCCGATATGGCAACGCAACAAATTCAATCAATTGCTTGCCGTGCTTTAGATACTTCAGCCCAACGTTTTGTGACGTTGAGTACTAGTAATGATAAAGAAAAAGCCTAGGTAGACTCCTAGGCTCTTATATCTTGAAAATGTGATATAAAAGCCTAGCACAATAGTTGACGTAAGAAAACTATTTTACTCTTGACTATTTGTTGTCTTAGTTTTATGATGACTGGCAATTTATAAAATAATACTAAAAGGTTTGATAGTTGTGGCTAAAAAAAATAAAAATGTTTTGGTAAGACTTGTTAGTACAGCTGGTACAGGGTATTTTTTGGTAAAGAAACGTAATCCTAAGACCCAAACTGAGAAATTAGCATTTAAGAAATATGATCCAGTAGTTAGGAAACACGTTCCTTTTAAAGAAGAAAAGATTAAGTAGTGAAATAGTAGGAATATATGGCAACAAAAATTCGTTTGGCAAGAGGTGGAACCAAGAAGCGTCCTCATTATAGAGTGGTTGTAGCAAATGAAACAGCTCCTAGAGATGGTGACTTTTTGGAGAAGGTAGGTACTTATAATCCTATGCTTGTCAAAGGTGATGCAAATCGTGTAATTCTAAAATCTGATCGTATAGAATATTGGTTAAGTACTGGTGCTCAACCTACAGATCGTGTTGCTAGGTTTATTGAAGAAGCAGGTATAGCACTCCCAGCCTCGATCAAAAAGAAAATGGAAATAAAAATTAAGAATCGTAAAATAAAGCCTCCTAAGAAAGAGTCCAAAAAAGCTTAAATAACATGGCGTAAGCTGAAAAAGTAATTATAAGTCTAAAAAACGTCATTGCGAGAAGCCGCAAAGCGGCGACGTGGCGATCTATAAAAGTGATTAGAAATGGATTGAGGTTTACACCTCCTCGCAATGACGATGTGTTGCAAAATATCTCCTTGCAATGACATTAAAGGTCACACGAGCTTTTTCTTATTTGCCGGATTAGCTCAGTGGTAGAGCAACCGCCTTGTAAGCGGTAGGTCGTCAGTTCAAATCCGACATCCGGCACCACAGCAAGTAACAAAATTATTTTTGTAATGCATAAGACAATTCCTTGTAGATTTATCAACTATTTAAAGTTCTATAAATTAGATCTTGCAATTGTCATGTTGGCATTATTATGTGTGTCAATTTCTTTGCTAGCAATAGGTGGAGCTTTTAGGCAGTTAATCGATAGCGGTTTGAAAGGAAATTATCTACAATCAATCAACCAATCAATATTATATATTAGTATTTTAATATTAATTTTTAGTACGGGTAGTTTTTTCCGTTCTTATTTCATTAATAATATTGCTGAAAAAATCGTTAGTCAAATTAGGCAAGAGGCTTACAGTAACATAATTAATTTCGATATTGTTTGTTTTGAGGATCTCAAAATTGGTGATATCATCTCCCGCCTGAGTGTTGATATAGAACTTATTTATAAGTTGATTGTCAATTTTCTCTCTTTTTTTGTTCGTAACTCAATAATGCTAATTGGTGGAATTATCTTAATGTTCTGCCAGAGTCCTAAACTCGCTGCGATTGTCATTATTATTATACCATTATTATTGCTACCACTAATAAAATTTGGCAAATATGTACGAAATTTATCAAAAAATGTTCTCCAATCACAAGCCAATATTACCGCTAATTTAGAAGAGAGCGTATCAAATATTTGTGCAATACAAGCCTTTAATCAGCAGGAAAATAAAGTAGTGGCTTTCAATAAGCAAATTTCTGATTATTTACAACATGCGGCAAGTCGTTTAAAAGTCCGTTCAGTATTTTTTGCTTTGGCTATTTCAGTTATACTATTCTCCATCACTATAGTTATATGGGTAGGTAGCAGAGATATAGTACAGGGTCATTTATCATCAGGTCAGATGATATCATTTATTTATTACGCTATCATCGCTGGTGTAAGTAGTGGGGGTATTTTTGAGCTTTTAACTGAAGTCCACTCATCTCTTGTAGCCTCGGAAAGAGTTTTTGTTCTTATAGATTATACTTGCAAAAATCAACTAACTAATGTTCCAATGGGTGATTATCAAGATAATAAATCTTCTTTGAGTATAGAGTTTGACAATGTAAGTTTTGTCTATCCATCAAGATTAGACAATTTAGTTATAGATGATCTGTCATTTAAGATAGATAAAGGTAAGTTTATTGGTATGGTTGGCAGATCGGGTGCTGGTAAAAGTACTATTATGCAATTAATGTTAAAATTTTATTTTCCTGAGAAAGGAACAATTAGAATTGCTGGTCAAGATATATCCAAAACTCAAGATCATCAGATAAGACGCAAGATTGCCTATGTTCCACAAGATTCAAGTATTTTTTCTGGTACAATTAGGTCAAATATTGCTTTTGCTAAACCTGATGCAAGTATGGAAGAAATAATAGAAGCAGCTAATAACACCGGTATAATGGATTTTGTCCAGAATCTTAAAGAAGGATTAGATACTGAAATTGGTGAGAAGGGTATTAGATTATCTGGAGGACAAAAACAACGAATAGCTATCAGTAGGGCAATTCTATATAACCCAGAAATTTTACTTTTAGATGAAGCAATGAGTGCCTTAGATAGCGAAAATGAGCAAAAATTATTGAGTAAATTGCAACAAATAATGAAAGGCAAAACTATATTATCGATTGCTCATCGTATTTCAAGTATAGAACAGGCTGATGAAATTTTGCTAATTGATCATGGAACGTTAATTGCTCGGGATACTCATGTTAAATTGTTAGAAAAAAGTGAAATCTATAAAATAATCTGCCAAGAACAATCAATAAATTTGTAAAAAGTATAGTCAATTGACTATAATTAAAAAACTAGAAGAAGAGAGGTTGATATGACAAAAATTGATTTGATTTGTTACAAAAATTATTATGGATCAGTTCATTTTGATTCACAAGAAGAGCTTTTTTTTGGGAAAATAGAATTTATAAGAGATTTAGTAAATTATGAGGCTTTCGAAGCCAAATCTCTGGTAAAAGCTTTTCATGAAGCCGTAGATAGTTATTTAGAAGATTGCAATAATAAGTAATTCTATATTTGGTAATTTCAAATATTACTGGCAGCAAATTGCCAATTAATCATATGCTCTATATAAACTGAAACATAGTCCGGACGCTTATTGCGATAATCTATATAGTAGGCATGTTCCCAAACATCACAGTTAAGCAACGGTTTCATAGACTTAGTAATAGGCGTTTCAGCATTACTAGTCTTTACTATCTGTAATTTACCATTATTAGAGACTAACCATGCCCAACCACTAGCAAATTGACTTATTGCCGCTTGTTTAAATTCAGTAGCAAAATTCTCATAACTACCAAAATCTTTATTTATCTGCTCCAACATCATGCCAGTAGGTTTTCCACCACCTGAAGGCTTAATGGAATGCCAAAAGAAACTATGGTTCCATATTTGTGCAGCATTATTAAATATGGCGGCTTCATCTGGTTTGGTACTTGCGTAAATTATTAACTCCTCCAAACTCTTCTTTTGTAATTCCTGATTATTTTGCAACAAATTATTCAAGTTAGTTACATATGCTTGGTGGTGTTTCCCATGATGGTAATCAAACGTTTCAGGGGAAGAATGTGGCACGAAGTCCCCTTTACCATAAGGCAATTCCGGCAAAACAAAAGGATAAGATTTTTGGTTAGATTGGTTGCAATATATCATAATTTCCTCATATTTAGCATAAAAAGCTTATATTTTCAATATAGCCTGTTTTAAAATTAATGTTCTTTATAATTTTTAGTATAGCACAAAATTTTCCAGCACTAAGAGATAGATTTAAAAAAATTAAAATTTTTTTTCAAATCAATAGATTTAGGTAAGTCTATTAATAACTCTTCAAATTGTTGATTATTGGAATATTCTAGAGTAATCTTGTCTTTTATTTGGTTTTTAAACCAGGTAATTTGTCTTTTTGCATATTGCCTGGTTTTAATTTGTGCTAGATTTAAGGCAGTTTGTAAAGTAATTTCATTATTTAGATAAGATAATATTTCTCGCAGACCAATGGTTTTTATTGCAGAAGATATTATATCGGGAAAGTTTTCTTTAATTAGAGCTATTTCTTCAATTGCTCCTTCATTAAATATTTTTTCTAACCTAGTATTACATGTTTGATAAAGAAATTCCCGCTCCGGATGTAGAAAAATTACTTTAAAGTCAAATTCTGGAAGAATGGGTATATTCTGTGTAGCTTGGAAAGTAAATATAGATTGCTTGGTTTGCATAAATACTTCATAGGCTCTTATAACCCTCTGACTATCATGCTTATTTAATTTCTGGCTAGCCAATACATCAAGCTCTTTTAGTTGATTAAAGAATTGACATGAGCCAATCTTCGAGTGCAACTCTCTAACATATTGCCTAATCTCTGGAGATATTGTCGGTATTTCATTATAACCAAAAAGCAGTGAATTAATATATAACCCCGTACCACCAACAATTATTGGTAGCTTACCTCTATTACGGATGTCTGTAATTTTCTCAAGAGCATGATTTACATATTGTATTACTGAAAATTCTTGATCTACGGATAAAAAGTTATAAAGATGATATGGTATCTCGTTTCGGTATATTGGTGATGGTGAAGCAGTAATAATAGGGATATGCCTATATATCTGCATAGAGTCGCTGTTAACTATCTCGCCATCATATATTTTGGCTAAATAATGTGCCAAATAAGACTTACCACTAGCGGTAGGTCCGCATATAACTAACATTTTCTTTTTTTGCATTAAATGTATATACTCAACAATAAAAAATCAACAATGCACAAATAAGATAAAAAAATTATACCATGAAAAAAATAATAGGTCTAGATGTATGACAAGACCGGCGTTCCTAATTGCTTTTTTTACAACAACTGTTCGTTATTATGACTATGCTCTTTTTGGACTATCAGCAACTATTTTATCCAAAAACTTTTTACCATTAGGATCAAATGATCAACAAATATTATTATTTTTTGCTATATTTAGTATAGCTGTAATAGCTCGTCCCATTGGTTCTATCATTTTTGGTTTTATTAGTGATAAATATGGTAGAGTTGTCTCAGTGAGAATTTCGGTATTTTTAGCCACTATCTCGACAATTCTTATAGGGTTAACTCCTAATTTTGATAAAATTGGTATAGTAGCGACAATAATTTTAATATTTTGTCGTATGACATTTTTAATGAGTTTAGCAGGAGAAAGTGATGCAATAAAAATTTATGTTGTAGAAAAAGTGGGTAAGGCAAGTAAAAATTGTGCTAGTGGTATTGTGTCATTTTGTAGTCAGGTTGGAGCATTGCTTGCGGCAACAATTTACCATTTTTCTACAGAGTTTGAGTCAATTGCTTATTTATGGCGAGCGAATTTTATTATTGGTGGAATTTTTGGCTTAATTATTATATTTTTGAGGCACTGTTTTCATGAAAGCGAAGAATTTTTAAAATCTAGAAAAGATCATAAATCTACTGATTATAACTTTTTTTATTTGGCAAAGATTATCAAAAATTTGCCTAGCAAATTTATTTTAGCAATATTAATCAGTGGTTGTATAGGGGGAATTTACCATTTTCTCATTTATTTTTGGGGAGTCTTTGCCGTAAAAAGTGTATTGGTGATGAGTAGCAGTCAATCTCAAATTATCAATATAGTTTTAATAAGCATTTATGCCATTATGTCAGTATTGTCTGGTTTTTTAGCCGATAGGTTTTATCCCAAAAAACAAATTATTATCTCACTATCATTAAGTTTGTTAGTGATAATTATTGTACAATTGCTATTATATATAAAAATCTCGATAATTTACTTTCCGGTAATACTTATCGGACTTGCTCCATTTTACGTAGTGCCATTACAAATTATTGTCCAATCTATGTTTGTAACTAATATTAGGGCTAGAATGTGTAGCCTATCTCATTCACTTGGTGGAATGATACTTTCATCGACAACGCCATTTTTTTGTATGTTATTATGGCAATATTTTAATTCAATATACTTAGTGCTAGGATTTTTTATGTTATTATTACTAATATTGTTCAGTACAGTAATTTATCTGTATAGTGCAAGAGTTATAACTAACTAGTACTACAGTTGTAGATTGAATGTGAGTGTTCACGGAAAAAAGGTTAAAGTATAAGATGTCATTGCGAGGAGGTTGCCAGACCACAACTGTTGAAAGTTAGAAGGTAAAGCGGGTTTTAGATAGGTTTTCTGTCATTGCGAGACCACGTAGTGGTCGTGGCAATCCATCTTTGGTTACTTTTATGGATTGCTTCGTCGGTCTGGCAACCTCCTCGCAATAACGGATTTGTATGGTAATTACCCTTAGTTGTAATTTAGCTCTCTTTTTAACTCCAGCAGTTATGGAGGCTCCACCGAAACGGGGAGTAACAATAGAACCATTAAAATAAAAAGTATAATTTTTACTATTTAATACTATTTTTGTATTAGTGTGAGTATATATTTAAGGTATTATACTATCGGAAATAAATATAAGAAAAAGTTTTTTATGACCAATGATGCTAAAATAGAACATATAGATTTTGGTAATGCATTATCAGAGCGTTATCTCTCTTATGCTCTATCAACAATTATGTCAAGATCCTTGCCTGACGTTCGTGATGGGTTAAAACCAGTCCATCGTAGATTATTATATGCTATGCTGCAATTAAGGTTAGAACCAGCCTCAGGCTATAAGAAATGTGCAAGAGTTGTCGGTGATGTAATCGGTAAATATCATCCACATGGTGATGGTGCAGTCTATGATACATTGGTACGTCTTGCCCAAAGTTTTTCTCTCAGATATCCATTAATTGATGGGCAGGGAAATTTTGGTTCTATTGATGGCGATAATGCAGCAGCTATGCGTTATACGGAATCAAGAATGACAGAAATCTGTACTTTATTAATGTCAGATATAGATCAAGATACTGTTGATTTTCGTGCTACCTATGATGATTCAGATACTGAACCAGTGATTATGCCTGCTATGTTTCCTAATTTATTGGCTAATGGCTCAGAAGGTATAGCAGTTGGCATGGCAACCAGTATCCCCCCACATAATTTACATGAATTATGTGATGCGCTAATATATTTAATTGACCATCCTGAATCAAAGGTCAACGATATTTTGCAATTTGTCAAAGGTCCTGACTTTCCAACAGGTGGCATAATTGTGGATAGAATTGATTCAATCCATCAAGCCTATAGTATAGGACGTGGTAGTTTTAGAGTAAGGGCAAGATGGGTCAAAGAGGATTTAAGTTATGGTTTATATCAGATAGTAATTACTGAAATACCTTATCAAGTACAAAAATCTAAACTTATCGAACAAGTAGCTGGCTTGTTAAAAGATAAAAAAATTCCTTTGATCGGTAATATCAGGGACGAATCGACAGAAGATATAAGGTTAATTATTGAACCTAGAGATCGTAATTGTGACCCTAATGTAATTATGGAGTCATTATTTAAATTAACTGTTCTAGAAAATAGAATCCAGCTTAATATGAATGTTATAGGTTCAAATAATATTCCTAAAGTAGCTAATATACTGGAAATATTGCAGGAATTTTTATTACACCGACAAAATATTATTACTCGTAGATCCAAATTTCTTATTAGCAAAATTGAACATAGATTGGAAATTCTTAAAGGTTTAAGAATAGCTTACCTAAATTTGGATGAAATAATCAAAATTATTCGTGAAGAAGATGAGCCTAAACAAATAATGATCGCTAAATTTAGTTTAACTGATCTGCAAGTTGAAGCAATTCTCAATACAAGGTTGAGGTCTTTAAGAAAACTGGAAGAACAAGAAATTATTAACGAACATACTTCGCTAGAAAAAGAACATGCAAATCTGCAGAAAATTTTACAGGATCCGAATGAGTTAAAGAAAATAGTTAAGAAAGAAGTAAAAATGGTGCAAACAAAGTTTGGTTTTACTACTAAATTAGGCATGCGTCGAACTAGTTTTGAAGAGGCTAATATTGTCGCTCAGATTGTTGATATTTCAGCTTTCATAACCAAAGAACCTATCACCATAATATGTTCCAAAATGGGGTGGATTCGTTCTTTGAAAGGTCATAATAATGATTTATCAACTGTAAAATACAAAGAAGGCGATGCAGAAAATTTTATTCTTGAGGCTTATACTACTGACAAAATCCTTATATTTAGTGCATCAGGGCGTTTTTTCACTATTCTAGGTGATAATATATTTAGAGGGAAAGGCAATGGAGAATCGATAAAGCTGATTATAGATATTGGTAATGAAGAAATAGTGAGTATGTTTGTTTATCAACCCGCTCAAAAACTTTTACTAGCCAGTAGTATTGGTAAAGGATTTATTATTGATTCAGATGAAGTAGTAGCACAAACTAAACTAGGCAAACAAATTATGCAAGTTCCTGAAAATCATTATTGTATTACTTGCTTACCAGTAGATGGCGATTGTCTTGCTTGTATAGGTGAAAACCGGAAATTATTAGTATTTAATCTCAATGAAGTACCAATAATGAAACGAGGACAAGGCGTAACTCTGCAAAAATTTAAAGATGCCAAACTGATGGATGTTAAGATATTTGATAGTAGTTTAGGATTAAGCTGGAAAATAGGAGAAAAGACTAGGGTAGAGAAAGATATTTTACCATTTCGTGGACGACGAGGCTCTGTTGGCAAAATCCCTCCTAGTGGATTCCCTAAAAACAATAAATTTTCTTAGGAGTATTATAGTCAATTAAGGAGAATTGGGTAGCAGGAGCGATGGAGTACATAAACGTCAGTTTAAGAAAACAATAATTGAGAAACCGTCATTGCGAGGAAACCGTAAGGTCAACGAAGCAATCGGGAGTGTTCGTCAAACTGTGTCAAGTTGAAAAAATAATCTTTTAAATGTATAAAATAAAGATTATTGATGTTGTAAATAGCGAAGAATGTGGATAAGTTACTATCAACTTATCCACATGTTCTTCGCATAAAATAATAGGAAATTTGACATGAGCAAACCAATGAAACCAATTCAACTAGACCAAGTATCGCAAATACTTAATCAAGATAAATGTATAGAAATCATTCAAGGACTATACCAAGGTAAACCGCTACTTGGTGCAGGTGGACTGCTAACATCATTAGTTAAAGATTTTACACAACTTGCCCTAGAAAGTGAAATGGATTGTCACTTACTGGAAAATAGTTTAGAACAAGGGAATAACCGGAGAAATGGTCTTACTACTAAAACTATG
>NZ_MWZE01000180.1 GCF_002259525.1 Rickettsia endosymbiont of Culicoides newsteadi
TAGATATTTTCTTCCCTGATAGGTTGAATTTTAAACTATGATATTCTATACTGACACAGCTCAGCGAACGTTCTCTAAATTGTTTTGTTCTGGAATTATAATTTAGTTACTTTAACGATTTCATGCAACAAGTTTTACTTGATCTTTAGTCAATAACTCTACCATATGATAACCTAATTCTTGGGAAAATTGTTCAATTACATATCCATATTTATTATTAATCCAATCCTTCAGAAAGTTAGTAGGAGCAATTAAAGTCAGCTTCTGTGTGATAGCATCTTCCTCTGCTCTGAGTTTAGAAAACCAAGATTTATCAATATGTTCACCAAAATTAGCAATTAACTTTTTTCTTATCTTGTACCAAACAGAATTTTGATCTAATTCTGTTAAAAAGATTTCATCTGGTAATCTTGATGAACCTAATTTTTTATAAGTGGCTGGTAATTGCTGATAAACAATTTTAACATAACCATAAACTGCAACAATAGCGTTTTCTAAATTTTGCTGTTGATGGTTAGTTAAAGTTAAATCTTTTGGTAATTTGACAGTACAAGTATTAGCTAAAGTAATACGTGTAAATTGTCCATCAGATAAAGCTTGCAATGATAATTCAGATAATCCTCTAGTTAAAATATTATCATTGATATCATCATTTTCATTCATCACTAAACCAG
>NZ_MWZE01000181.1 GCF_002259525.1 Rickettsia endosymbiont of Culicoides newsteadi
AAAAAAACATTTATCACAGGCATTAACTCCTTGCAACTCCTATATCTCCTTTATTTTTTCTTATCCCTTATCCCGAATTGACGTTATATCTTAAATATGAATAATCAACCGCAACTAATACCAAATTTTATTACTTTAAATAAGCTCGGTCATGATATTGACATTCCAATAAGATGTAGTAATAAAGCTAAACGCATTGCCATTAGAATAAACCATAAAGGAGTTGAACTAGTTCTGCCTAATAAAAATTTTAATACAGGATACAAATTTTTACTAGAAAAAGAATCTTGGATTAGGCGAAAATTATCAGATGTTTCAAAACAAGAACCCATAGATAATAATACTATAACAGTCTTTGACAGAATATACTCATTACTACATATTGATGCAGATTATAATAAAGTGCAAATGGCAGAGGATATTATTCAGATATATTCCCCACCTTCTCAACATAAGAGCACCTTAATAAAATTCTTGAAAGATAGACTGTTACTAGAAGCAATAAACCTGGCTACTCTTCTGGCTAAAGAATATAATATAAACTTTAGTACAATAAAAATTACAAATAATAAGAACAAATTACGTCAATTCGGGATAAGGGATAAGAAAAAATAAAGGAGATATAGGAGTTGCAAGGAGTTAATGCCTGTGATAAATGTTTTTTT
>NZ_MWZE01000182.1 GCF_002259525.1 Rickettsia endosymbiont of Culicoides newsteadi
TACCCGATAATGCAAGAAAAAAATAATATATAACAGCAAAAAAATCGAATGCAGTCATGTATCCGGCTTATAGTTAATAAATTACTTTAAATTTACCCTATAGCCCTGATGGAATTCGCTGGCTTACAAACTTATACTTATCATTTCATCGACTTCTAACGAGCCATTGACTATTTCAGTTTTCTCGTAAGCTAAGGTTCGTCTTATTTACCATCAATATTATCATTCTTTCGCATATTCCGGATTAGAATCTATTAAATTTCTATTTACCTATAATATTATCTCGTCAACAACTAGTTTGTACCAATTCTTTAGCTACAAACTTTACTCTCGGTATAATCATTGCCTGAACTGAGTACCGCAAACACCACCCTTGCTAGTTTGTTAGCTACTGCAACAGTTGTTTTATTATGCCCATTTCGTTCAGATAAATTAAACATCCACTCGGTAAACTTGCTATAATCTTTTTTAGATTTTTGCTCTTCCGTGGTAAATCTTATTTTACTATTCAGTACTGCTCTTGCTCCTTGAATCAACAAAGTGCGTAAATATATATCACCTCTTTTACTAATGCCAAGCAACTTATCTTTGCCACCACTAGAATGTTGCCTTGGTACTAATCCTAGCCATGCTGATAATTGCCTGCCATTTTCAAAACAACTA
>NZ_MWZE01000183.1 GCF_002259525.1 Rickettsia endosymbiont of Culicoides newsteadi
AAAGACCCGCCATGTATGATTTTGTATTTTTAGCATATCTTGTTGCTATACCACGCCATTCTTTAAATTTTTGAAATGTATTTTCAATAATGTGCCTTAGCTTATATAGATATTTATCTATCTCTCTTTGAATCTTCCTGTTTCTTTTTGATGGTATTACAGGAATTATGTTTGCATTCACAGCCGATTCTATTATGGCGTTTGTATCGTAAGCTTTATCAGCCATAAGATGTTGTGCCTCCATATTCTGGATTAACTCACAAGCTTGAGTACAATCATTTCTGGAACCTTCTGTAACAATAATTCTGACCGGCATACCATACGCATCCACGGCCATATGTACCTTTGTATTGAGCACCCTTTTGTGCGACTAACCGTTTGATTCCCGCCTTTCGCTCCAAGTCCTGCTTTGTGAGTTTTTACAAATGTAGAATCTATCATTAACCATTCAAAATCAGGAGCATTTATAAAAATATTTAGCAAATTCTCCCATATCCCATTATCACGCCATCTACAGAATCTTCTGTGTACATTCTTCCAATTGCCATAATCAGGAGGCAAATCTCTCCATGGAGCTCCCGTTCTAAATATCCACATCACTGCATTTATAAAAGTTCTATTGTCTCTTGCAATACCTCCCCAACAACCTTTCTGACCAGGTA
>NZ_MWZE01000184.1 GCF_002259525.1 Rickettsia endosymbiont of Culicoides newsteadi
TCTTCTGAGGATTTAGCGATTTTATACTCGATAATCATCGCTTTATCACCTTTGCCAATTTTTGGAATCATCACAACGTCAGCTCTGCCATCCCCTGATTCTTGTTCACTTGATATTATATAATTAGGAGCTAACATATTAACAAAGCCGAGCATAAAGCCGCTATAAAACAGTTCTGCTTTCTTTGCTCCTGTTTGATGAAAACTAGTAGAATTAAGTAACAATTCCTGCAAACGCTCTTTAAACTCCTCTATTCTACCATCTGGTAATAAAGTAACGAAAGAATAATAGCCAGAATTATCAATATCTAATTGTTTACTAACCCATTGCACCATTCTTTTTTGGTAGATATATTTTACCTCATAATTAGGGATAGATAGTTCGTAAATATCTTGTTCTGACATCTTGGCTGCAGGATTTAGATAACCACTAAATAATAATAAGCTAAATAACCCTTCTGGTTTGTTAATATCAGCAAAATTTATATGTTTAGTAATAGAAGAAGTAATCGTTTTACCTGCAACTAAAGCCTGGATATTTTGTTGCATCTCATCTGAAAGCAATACATGATCAATCCAATCAGTCCCACCACTATCAATCCAATAATGATCAAGCTTGCCTTTACTTGCCAAACA
>NZ_MWZE01000185.1 GCF_002259525.1 Rickettsia endosymbiont of Culicoides newsteadi
CTCATTCTTAGTTAATACTTTTTCTCTTAATTATTCAATAATTATTTCATTCCTATATCATTCCAGCGGAATGTGGGCTGAAATATTATAGTTAAACCCATAAAATTAGGTGACAAAGAACATAGTAATAATTTCAAATAACTTGCTGGTTTCTATTACCTTATTTTTACTACTTTTTTTAACTTACACAATCGTTATGACAGACTCATTTATGATGAAGCAGATGACAAATTTACTGATACCGCCTCAACCTTGATAACTCTAGCTTCTGAAGCCTATAAAACTTTTCAAGGTTCTGAAATGCCTCAAAAACGCAAAATGATAAAATTCGTATTTCAGAACCTGAAGCTTAGAGGCAAAAAACTTGAGACCTCTCTACGTTTCCCGTTCGATATTTTTGAAAAAACGACAACTCGTTCCGAATGGCGGGGCGTAGTGAACAATTTTCGAACCCAATCAGATACCAAATTGCTTATTATACAAGTGCTTACTCTCTATTATTAGAGCTTCGTTACCTCATATTGCAACTCCATATTTTTTCCACAAAATGCCATCGAAATTTTTAATATTTGTTTTACATGTGAATGCTCTTTTATTTTACTATCATATTTTTTATTAATAATTTGTTGTAA
>NZ_MWZE01000186.1 GCF_002259525.1 Rickettsia endosymbiont of Culicoides newsteadi
CTCTTAAGAAAAATAAACCTTCCATAAATTGCAATTTCGACTTTCCTCTAAATTATAACCTTATCCCGAATTGACGTAATTGGCAAGAAGTGAATTGGGATTGGGTAAGATGGATGAATGTCTAGATCACATTAATAAAGCTATAGACCTATATTTAGCAAAGAGTAGAGATGTTAATGATACAAATTATTATGAAAATCCGGATCTGGCGGCTAGTTATGTGGTACAAGGTGAGATTTTATTTGCTCAAGATAATATTAAAGAAGCAATAGCATCTTATAAAAAAGCCTATACTATATATCATTATTTATATAAAGATAATCGTCAAAATATTGCACAAGTTAGTTACTTATATAGTCAAGCAGCTATAGCCGCCTGTAAATCAAAAGATTTATATAATTATAAATTCTTTGGTAAATCTCAAGTTAAAGAATTCGGCATACGTCACCCTAATACTACTGCCATGTTTGAATATTGTGAACAATATGACATGGATTTATGGAAAAAGCAAGTTAAGGTTTATAACTAATTCGATAACAAATAACGTCAATTCGGGATAAGGTTATAATTTAGAGGAAAGTCGAAATTGCAATTTATGGAAGGTTTATTTTTCTTAAGAG
>NZ_MWZE01000187.1 GCF_002259525.1 Rickettsia endosymbiont of Culicoides newsteadi
ACAAATGATAGTCTATTTAAGAAAATCTTTAGTGATCTGGAGAGGCTAAAAGAATTTGTTAATAGTATTCTTGATTTACCTGAAAAGCATAGAATTAAGGAAATCAACTTTCTTTCATTAGAACATTTACCTAGAATTCATCAAGGTAAGAGAAGTGTATTTGATTTGAAAGTTAAAGATGAGTCAGATCATTGGTACATTATCGAGATGCAGAAAAGAAATGAAACCGATTATTTAAAAAGATTACAATATTATTCTGCTCATTCATATGTTCAACAACTTACAGAAGGGGTGACTCACAATGATTTATTACCGATAGTAGTAATATCATTAATGAAATCAAAAATATTTGCTGAAGAAGTATCATATATAAGTTTTCATAAAACTATTGAGACCACAACTAAGAAACAGCAACACATATTTGATATATCGTATGTCTTTATAGAGCTTAAAAAATTTAAAGATATTAAGCAACCATTATTGAGTATTGCCGATGAGTGGTTACATCTATTTAAATATGCAACAAAAGAAAATACCCCCCCCTGTAGGAATTAAAAGTAGTAAGGTATTAGAAGCTTACCATGTTATCGAGATGCAT
>NZ_MWZE01000188.1 GCF_002259525.1 Rickettsia endosymbiont of Culicoides newsteadi
AGGGGAGATTCCTTATTTGAGGCAAGTTGTAGAACGTTAAAATTATTGTATGAACCTATATGTTAGCTGCTATAATACTTACATAAGGCTGGATCTATAACACCCCCCTGGTATATGGCAAGTTCTCGAGTTCCTATTACTTCTATTGGTGAAGATTTAGCAAATTCTAGGTAGGTACCGCTATAATATGCTCCTGCACATATTCCAAGAAAACTACCACCTTGCATTAAATATTTCTGTATTTGCTTATTGCCTTTACCGTTAAGATATTGTGTATAATACCTATCCGCCCCTCCTGGAATAATAAGTAAACTAGTATTATCAATCCAATCGCCTCTTATAATTTCTTCTGCAGAAATATAACTTATATGATATTTTGTTGAAGCATAATGAACAAAACTATTAAAGGTATGATACAAGCTTTCCTTCGATGTACCTAGCCCATTATAGATTCTGATTGATGATATCATTAAATTTTTTTACTCAAACTAATAGCTATATTACTCGATAATCAAGTTTTTTGCAGAGCTTATAAATAGTAGGTTGTTTGAAGAAAAATTGAATATATCCGAGTC
>NZ_MWZE01000189.1 GCF_002259525.1 Rickettsia endosymbiont of Culicoides newsteadi
TACTTTCTACACTAGTTGCCTATTCTCTTAAGAAAAATAAACCTTCCATAAATTGCAATTTCGACTTTCCTCTAAATATAACCTTATCCCGAATTGACGTAAATTAGAAGAAACAAGAAGGATTTACGCGGTTGATTATAATCTGATTAATTCCGGAGAAGTGTAAATACTCTATGCAGCAAGAACAATTTGTGTATTCGCAAAAAAACAATTTTTCAGGTGGTGAGTTAACGCCAACTATTGAGGGCAGAACTGAGCTGGCATTATATCAGAATGGCGTTAAAAAGTTGATTAACTTTATGCTACTGCCATCAGGTGGCATTATGCGTAGACATGGTACACAATTTGTTCATTTGTTCAGCGATAATGTACCAAAGAAAATGGCAGCAGTGATGTTCTCAAGGAAATTATCTTACTTGCTGGTTTTCGAATCGCATCAGCTAGAGACTCGTTGCTTATTCTTTGTTGGTGGGGAATTGTTGTTAACGATACTGGACTGAAAAATCAAGACAAAAAAATAATAATTTTGTTTCCCATTTTTGCATTTTTCAAGCTGCAAT
>NZ_MWZE01000019.1 GCF_002259525.1 Rickettsia endosymbiont of Culicoides newsteadi
GAATTTTGGAGTATGACTCAATTACCGATTTTGATCCCTACTTCCCTACATTGTTACAAAAATTGTAGGGTACTATGGAGCCTGTCACCCCTGCTTTGGTACGGGGTCTAGTACTACAGTTGTAGATTGAATGTGAGTGTTCACGGAAAAAAGGTTAAAGTATAAGATGTCATTGCGAGGAGGTTGCTAGACCGACGAAGCAATCCAGGAAAGTGATTAGAAATGGATTGCTTCGTTGACCTTACGGTCTCCTCGCAATGACGTTAGTTTATTATGGATATATGTGGTTATTTTGTTTTGCTGCTTTGAGGGTATTCTTCAGCAAGAAAGCAACGGTCATTGGTCCAACGCCGCCTGGAACTGGTGATATATATCGTACTTTATCTACAACATTTGGAAAATCAACGTCTCCAACCATTTTGTCACTATTGGCAAGTTTACTAATACCAACGTCAATCACTATAGATTGTCGGTTAAAGTATTCTTCTGTTAATGTTAAAGGTGAGCCGATAGCTGATATTACTATGTCGGCACGGGAAGTTATAGAATGTAAGTTTTGAGTTTTTGAGTGACATAAAGTAACAGTGCAATCTTCTCTAAGTAATAAAGCTGATAATGGTTTTCCGACAATATTAGAACGTCCTATAACTATAACATTCTTGCCAGCTAAATTTTTCTCAACTTGTTTAAGTAACTCAATGCAGCCAAGAGCTGTGCAAGGTATAAAGCTGTTACCTGAGTTACTATCGTCAATTGATGAGAAGTTGGGGACGTTGTCGCTCAATGCTCGCCTATTACTTATAGGCGTCGCTCCATCGTTCCTAGCCTCAAATTCTCCTGAATTGACTATATGTAGATAACCAACATTTATGGGGTGAAAACCATCAACATCTTTGCTAGGATCAATAGCAGATAAGATTAAATTTTTATTGATATGCTTAGGTAAGGGGAGTTGTACGATAATTCCAGAGATATTTGAATTATTATTAAGTATATTGATTTCATTCAGTAGATGGTCAATTTGAACTTCATTCGGCAAATTTATTTGCAAAGCATTCATACCAATTTTTGTTGCTGCTTTGAGCTTATTTCTTACATATATACTACTAGCTGGATTATCGCCCACTAATATAATAGCAAGAGTTGGTATCAAATTATGTTGTTTCTTGAGTAAATTGATTTCTATCTTTAGTTTAGATAATATTTGTTCTGCAAAATATTTACCGTTGATTATATTACCGTATTCATTCACTATTTATTTGCTCTCTATTTATGTTAGGCGATGCACAAAAGGTTCTGCAGCATTATTGCACATATAGTCAATTGATGAGAAGTTGGTGACGTCGTCGCTCAATGCTCACCTATTACTTATAGGCGTCGCTCCATCGTTCCTGCTACCCAATTCCCCTGAATTGACTATAGGCGTTAGTTTAAGAAAATAATAATTGAAAAACCGTCATTGCGAGGAGACCGTAAGGTCGACGAAGCAATCCAGAAAAGTGATTAAAAATGGATTGCCACGCCACCTACGGTGGCTCGCTAATAGACGACTTATAATTGCTTCATCGCCATAAAGTGCCTCCTCGCAATTTGACTATAATCCTATTCTTTAGAGGTTTTTTCTTCTTGTTGGGGTAAAAATTTTGCTTGCTCAATATTCTTGTCTAATTCCACTTGGCTACAAATTCCAAGCAATACTGGATCACGTGGGCGAATATTCTTCATGTTCCAGTGACTACGATCACGAATAGCATCTATGGTAGATTTGGTAGTACCAACTAACTTAACAATTTGATTATCTAAAATTTCTGGACAATTTTTAAGTATCCAATATATCGCATCTGGTTTATCTTGACGTCTAGCAATAGGAGTGTACTTAGATTGTTGTTTTTTCTTAGTATTTATCAAATCATATGCAGCATTAACAGAAATCCTTAAACTACTAGTTGAATCTTTTGTACAACGTATGATTTCTTCTTTGGTTAATTGTCCGCCAGCGATTGGGTCTAACCCCTTAATACCGTGAGATACTTCGCCATCAGCAATGCCTTTAATTTCAAACTCATGAATTCCACAAAAATCAGCTATCTGCTTAAATGTTAATGCAGTATTATCAATTAACCAAATAGCAGTTGCTCTAGGCAGTATAGGTAATTTTTGTTGTGAACTCATAGTAAACTAATATAATATTAATATGTGATTTTCTAAAAAATATAATCTCTTCTAGCTGATAAGTCAACAATAGACTTTTAAATCGCCCTGATATAGTCAATTCAGGGGGATTTGGTGCTAGGAACGATGGAGCGACGCCTATAAGTAATAGGCGAGCGACGAGTGACGACGTCACCAACTTCCCATCAATTGACTATACCTAAAACCTAAAACCAACGCCTATGGCAATCATTAACGGATTAAACTTTACCTTAGAGGAGATAGCTTTTCTTACTAAAGGAGATTTATATTCAACCGTGGTATTAAGGAGATATTTTTTTATATCTAAGTTAACCAATGTATCATCCTTAGCATATAAATCGACTCCAAGCTGTAACACAGCACCATGACCATTTCTGACCGTACACCCTTTAGAGCTATTAACAAAATAAGCTCCATGGTAACCAACACCAATATAAGGTCTGATAGCACCAAAAGGAGCTATATGGTATTGTCCTGTAACAGTTAATGGAATCATATAAAGAGCTCTTCTTTTGGCAACTTCTTCTGGATTGGTGCCATAATTATAAGCCACATTCTTTAAATTGCTATTTTTATTACGTAATACATCGAAACCTAAAGATAACTCTGCGGCAACATAATTAGCAAAAAATACTGAGGTGGAAGCCTCTATACCATAACCATTTTCGGCAAAGGTACCAATCGATACTGGGTCTTTGACAGTAGCCTTAGGAAAATCTGTTTGCTTTGCACTAGATTTTATACCAATTGCTCTCATCCTAAATACTAAACCACCATCATTCTCATAATAATTAGCATTATAGTCAGCACCATAATCATTATCAGCTGAATCATTATTAGCAAAGCTAGAAATACTAGCACAACTTACCAATAGAAATATCCCTAATTTTCTTGCAACTTTTATCATAACTACTAAACCTTCTCTTGCTTTAAATATATTGCTGTACTATATATATTCTTCTTATCTGAAAATCAAATGATAATAAGATTTTTTAAAATTGTCTAACAATGATGATACTATAACACTAAATATAAGAAACACTAAGTATAAAAAACAAATAAACTAAAAAATTTTAGGTCTATATGAATAATAAATTAAACACTTATTTTATTGGTATTGGTTGGTTTGTATTAAGTATGCTTACTAGTGTAACTAATGATATAACGGCAAAATATCTTGGATTCAGGTTACATAGCTTTGAGGTAGCTTTTTTTCGCTTTCTCTTTAGTGCATTAATTCTTGTACCGTTTATTTTTTATTACGGGAAACAAACTCTAATTACTGATCGTCCTTTTGTCCATATTGCAAGAGGAGTTTTGTTATTTTTTGGTATGACATCTTGGACTTATGGTTTACAGCTTGCACCAGTTACTACTGCTACAATTGTTAGCCTGGCTATACCTTTGTTTACCTTGGTTTTGGCAGTATTCTTCTTAAATGAAAATATTATTTGGCAAAGATGGGCAGCAACTTTATTCGGCTTTATTGGCATTGTTGTTACTCTGAAACCGCATGCTAGTGATTTTAATCCACAAATATTGATTTTTGTATTAGCTGCTATATCTTTTGCCATGTTAGATATTATCAACAAGAAATTTGTAGTAAAAGAATCAATGATTAGCATGTTATTTTATTCTGCTCTAGTAACCTCTTTAGTATCAATACCACCATCAATAATGTATTGGAAAACCCCTAATGTTTCAGAATTTATTTTGCTATTTGTCCTAGGAGCAGGAGGTAGTTTAATTTTATTCTTTCTATTAAAGGCTTTTGCTCTAGTTGATGCTACTGCCATCGCCCCTTATAGATATTTAGAGTTAATCATTTCAGCATTAGCCGGATATCTTGTTTTTAATGAAATTCCTGAAAGTAGTACTTTATATGGAGCATTGATAGTAATTCCTGCAACATTATTTATAATATATTCTGAGAAAGATAATATAACCCAAGATGATAAAATATCGCATGAATAAACGTAAATTAGTTTTTGCAAGCGGTATAGCAAATGCATTTGAATGGTATGATTACGCTCTATTTAGTCTTTTTGCCCCTATAATAGGGGCAAAATTCTTCCCTGGATCAAACCCTAGCTCGTCTTTACTACATGCTTTTGAGGCATTTGCTCTTGGTTATCTAATGAGGCCAATAGGTGGGGTGTTTTTTGGAGTGATTGGAGATCGGTTTGGTAGAAGAACTGCTTTAAGTGCATCTATATTTTGTATGTCTTTGCCAACAGCTTTAATTGGTATGTTACCAACTTATGACGAGATAGGTATTACCGCAACTATATTGATGATTTTAGTTCGAATGTTGCAAGGTTTTTCAATGGGCGGGGCACTTACTGGCTCAATTTCATTTGTTATTGAACATGCAGGTGTAGCCTATCGTGGGTTTAGTAGTAGCGTATCAATGTCCAGTATTTGTATTGGTTTATTGTTTGGTTCAGGAATTTCACAATGCATACAAAGCTTTTTATCAGCAGAGCAATTTGATGATTGGGGGTGGAGAATACCATTTTTATTAGGAATTTTTATTTTATTTGCTGGACTTTATATCAAGAAATATACAAGTGAAACTCCTAGTTTTCAAAGTATGAAGGAAGATGGTAGAATATTAAAGTCTCCTCTAAAAAAAGTTGTCTCTGTCTATTGGTTTGATATGATAATATCCATCTTTATCAATTCCACAGGCTCAGTACTATTTTATTTACAAGCTACTTATCTCATGTCATTTTTGAAGATAAATCGTAATTTTACTAATGATGAAGTTAATAACTTAGCTAATTATTGTTATATAATCATGGCAATTGTTACTTTATGTTCTGGCTATTTGTCGGACATAATTGGTCGCAAGAAAATTTTTGTGTTCAATTTATTGGTAATTATTTTAGTTATCCCATTTTTGATACAGGCAATTGAAACTGGCGATTTTTGTGTTATAATTATATCTCAAATAGTATTATCAATTTTAGCTGCCTGTTATATTGGTCCTGAACCTGCACTGCAAGCTGAATTTTATCCAACCAATGTCAGAAATACGGCTTTATCATTATCTTATAATATAGCAACTAGTATTTTTGGTGGTACAACGCCTTTAGTGATAGCATATCTTGTACAGGAAACTGGTACAATTACTTCGTCTATTTATTACATAATTGCTTGTGCTATTTTAAGTTTAATAGCTCTGTATTTTTATAAGGATCGTTCAACGGCGTAATATAGCTAATCCGACAGTTTCCTAACGTTACGTTAAATTCACAGCTGTCATGGCTCAGAGCCACTTTAGTGGCATTAGACCTTATATCTTGAAAATGTGATATAAGGTCTATTGAAGCAATCCCAAAAAAACGATTAGAATAGATTGCTTCGAAGGCTTACACCTTCTCACAGTGACGAATGATTAGAATTGTTGTTTAAGCATTTAGACACTTGATTAATTATTTTTAAATATTGATTATAAAATAAATCACTATTGATGTTAGTCGCTTGCCAATTCTCACTTTCAACCTCCACTACTTCTACTTTAAAATTTTTATAAAGAGCAACATCTTGCTCTGTACTTAGTAATAAACATTTACTATTGGACATGCTTAATAAATGCTCAAGATTACTGATATATCTCAGGCTTTTCTGATCAGAGCTATATAATCTTGCAACATTTTTTTGGCTATTATTAAAAAAATATTCTAGACTGTCACTAAGTAAGATAACGTCTGTTAAAGACGTTAATCTTTGATGTTTGATTTTCGTAAGCGCCTCTATTTGTTTTTTTGCTTCTTCAAGATTTTGGTAAATAGCTGAACTAATCTCAGGAAATCGTTGAGATAATACCTGAAATAATTGTTCTAATAATAGTTTTACATTGTCTAAATCAAGCCAAATATGCCAATTATCATAAGAATTATTACTAATAACTCTTAACCCATTAAAATTACTAATTTTAATGACATTTTTACTATGACCATTCATTAATTTGCCAGCAAAGCCATCAAATTGCTCATCTATATAAAATACAATATCTGCATTTTTAACTTTTTTAAGATCACTAGGTCTTAAATTATAATGATGCGGACAATCATTGTTATTGGCAATAGCAACAATTTCTGCCTGGTCTTTCACTAACATCGCTATAATGCTTGCTAGTGGGGTGATACTAGTAACAATTTTCACCTTACTTCTACTGGCAAAAGCTCCATAATTAAATAATATGATAATTATAGCAATAAAAATGCTAGCACTAATATTAATTTTCATTTTTTTTTTAATTTTTTTATGATGAATAAATAATTTGTTCACTAACAGACGTTAGTTTACTACTATAAACATTGATTTTTATCTGTATAGTCAATTGATGAGAAGTTGGGAACGTTGTCGCTCAATGCTCGCCTATTACTTATAGGCGTCGCTCCATCGTTCCTAGCCTCAAATTCTCCTGAATTGACTATAAAATGATCATGTGTAAATAACAACAACATATTATTATCAATATGATCCTTAAGAGGAGAACAGGTGATCAAATCATAAACTTGTAAGTCTATTTTGATTGGTAAATTACTGTCATTAAGTAGCGTAAATATACGATCCATAGTCTTCTCATCAAGTGAGCCATAAATTACTAAGTCAATATCGGAGTTAGGGCGGTAAAGACCAGTAGCACGTGAACCAAATAAACCAACACGATCGATTTTCTCTGAGAAGGGCAACAAAATACTACGCAGTGTATTTAGTTGTTTTGCACTTAATCCATGGTTAGACATCTTTACCTTCTATATTCTGCTGCAAGTTCCAACATTTTTAGATTCATGCTCTCTAATTCAGGATAATAATTTTTTTCAATATCTATAATAATCTTCTCAAATTTTTTGAAGTCATAAGTATGTGACATTTTATTACGAGAATCTAGAGCATCCATCCATATTTCACCATTGTTGATTAAGTTAGCAGCTATTGATGCTTTAATTACAGCAGCTGGGGTAACGGTTTCCAGTACAACACCTTTATATTCCAGATAATCTTTAAGCACTTTCCATGTCAATTCCCATGTATATTCGAAACGTTGAATAATTCCTTCTTGTTCTAACTGGCTTACCTTACGTTCTCGCATTATATATATAGCCTCACGTAATAAAGCAAAAGCACGTTTAAAATTATCAAAACGATATAACCAACGAGGTTTTTCTAAGTTACTAAGTATAGTCATATTAACTCTGTATCTAATATAGTCAATTGAGGAGAAGTTGGAGATGTTGTCGCTCAATGCTCGCCTATTACTTATAGGCGTTGCTCCACATAGGCGTCAGTTTAAAAAATAAAGTAGAAAAGTCGTCTATTAGCGAGCCACCGTAGGTGGCGTGGCAATCCATCTCTAATCACTTTTCTGGATTGCTTCGTGACCTTACGGTCTCCTCGCAATGACGGTTTTTCAATTATTGTTTTCTTAAACTGACACTTATGTGTTGCTCCATCGCTCCTAGCCCCAAATTTTCTTGAATTGACTATAGCATTTTCCTAATTTAGTGCCTTAAGAATTTATTGTATGATAATTATTCTAATTCTTCAAATCATTTGAGTATAATTCAAGTAATTGATGCTTACTAAGCGTAAAATCACTTGCAATCCAAGACTTTTTTAATTTACCTATCACTGTGCCAATATCTTTACCATGAATATTTATTTTTTGTAAATCATGCCCATTTACTGGAAATATTGGTCGTGGTTTGGATTTATATGTATCTAGAAATTTATTTGCTGTAGCTCTGTTTAATTTGCCTAATGATAGCAAGATATTTATACATTGTAGATAATTAGCAGGATAATCTGCAGTTTCCCACCAAATTTCTCGTAATGTAAATTCGTTGATTTCTTGATTTATAAACCTATATATAGTAATGATTTTGTTGGCTTGTTGCCGAGAAAATTTTAAATTTAATAAATCACTTAGTGATAAGTTCTTTATGTGGTAGAATAAAAGTGAATATCTAGCGTAAGGCTCTAAGGAACCGCAATTAATTGCTTCCATTAAAGGTTTTTTATCAAATTTACTAACTGGTAATATTATTTGCAATATGCCATTATCAAACATTTGCTGCAAAATATTAGGACTATTATCTGAGATAATCAATTTGTCCATTTCCCATTTTACCCGTTCTTTTGATAATAATTTGAGATTTTCTTGCAATTTAATACAAGCATCTAAACCATTAAGGTCTAATTGTCTTGCATAATAGCAGGAAAAACGAAAAAAACGTAAGATACGTAAAAAATCTTCCTGAATTCGTGCAAATGCTTGTCCGATAAATATTACTTTTGATTGTTGTAAATCATCTATTCCACCAAAATAATCATAAATTTTATGCTCAAATGGACAATAACTTAGTGCATTAATAGTAAAATCTCTTCTAGCAGCATCCTCCATAAAATCGTCAGTAAAAACAACTTCCGTGTGCCGACCATCACATTTCATGTCTTTTCTAAGTGTAGTAATCTCAAATGTTTCATTATTTAATAAAGCTGTAACTGTACCGTATTTTATGCCAGTTGGGATAACCTTAATGTTGGCTGCTGATAAAATATCTGTTACTTGCTGCGGTAATAAATTGGTTGCTATATCAATATCATAATTGACAACATTAAGGATAGCATCACGAACAGCTCCCCCGACAACCCTTGCCATTCCACCACCTAGTCTAATTATTGACAAAATTTCTTTGTAATAATTGGATTGAATAGATAATTCTCTTGTTATAATATTCATTATAGTTCCACTATTGTCATTCTCGCTTCGGTGTGGAATCTAGCCCCCTGCTTACGCATGGGTGGCAGAAAAATGGATTGCATTGTCGGCTTCTCCTTCTCGCAATGGCGTTAGTTTGTAGTCAATTTAATCACAAAATTTGGTATTACTCCCTGTTCAGTTGCGGCAATTTGCAGATGCTGTAGTTTTTTTTCAATAGTAGGATGTTGGTTGTGAAACTTTGTCGTATTACCTGTTAATACTAAAGCAGAGTCAATTCCCAGGTTATTCGCTCCTAAAATATCAGTAAAGAAAGTATCGCCTATCATCAGAATCCGGTTCAATGGGACACCGGGTAGTTGGTTTAATACGGTATGATATATTTCTAGATGTGGCTTACCGCTGTAAATTACCTTTCCACCAAATTGCTTTATTTTTTCAGCAAAATATCCAGAACAATATCTTTGTACACCCTGTTGCATAATTCCAAGATCTGGGTTAGCACATATAGTAATTATGTTTCTTTTTACTACAGTTTTAAATAAATCATCAAACTCATCTAAATTTAAATTTTTTCCTGCATCGCGATGGAGCGTTAACAAAAAGATATTAGCTTCATCTATGTTTGTAGTAATAGGTGTCTGCAATTCATTCAGCAAATCATTGTCATCTTGACCAAGATGATAAACCACAGGGGTTTTGATACCAAATCTTTTATCACTTTCTAGTATCATATTGATGGCTACTTCACCAGAGCTAAAAACCATTTTTTCCGTTGTGTTAATACCCCAAATCTTATTAATCTTGTTAAATAAGAAAGCTCTGCTGCGTGGAGCATTAGTAACAAAAAAAACCTTCTTTTGCTGTTTAATTATTTTGTTAATATTGTCAACTACCCCAGGGTAAATCTTATTGCCTTCTACTACCACTCCCCAAAGATCAAATAAAAAAACATCATAATCATCCATTGTAGATGGAACGTCTCTAAAAGTTAGTTTTGTCATTATTGTGTACACTCTATATGAAATTTTTATAGCCTCGCTATTAGCAACGAAGCAGTTGTAAGTTAAAAGTATGATATAATAGATATTAAAGTCAATGTAAATAATGATTTATACTGCTTTTAATGGGGCGTTCAGCAATAGCCATAATAATGACTATTGCTTTGCGAGCGTGAGCAACCTTGTATAGTCAATTCAGGGGAGTTTGGTGCTAGGAACGATGGAGCGACGCCTATAAGTAATAGGCGAGCATTGAGCGACGATGTCACCAACTTCCCATCAATTGACTATAGCAATTGGTTTTAAGACCGAATGGATCCTGGTACTCTAGCTCAAACCCCCGAGACCTTTTTATAGTTGATTGGGATGCTTTTGCACGCCCACTTACAATCGTAAACATTAAATATCTCGAGAGATATATGCTATTATATAATAATTTTATTAGTCTTGATACAGGAAAATTCAATTTTGTTGTTGCTATAGTCAATATATATGCTGCTTAATGATTCCATCATTTGACAAAGTGCTGCAAAGCTGTTAAGCTATTCTTTGAGTATAACCACGAATAAGCATGGAAAAACACTAAATTACGTAAATCCTTTAGATCAAGAGCAATTTAATTACTAATACTTCAAAAATGCTGATTATTGATAATCAAAAAATATTAAACGAATTTTGTCGGCAGTTATTGGATTGTAAGACTATAAGTGTTGATACTGAATTTTTGCGTAAGAATACTTATTTTGCTCAGCTTAGCATAATACAAATCATGACTAGTAGTCACAAAGTGATAATTGACACTTTATGTGATTTGGATCTTTCGCCTCTTAACGAAATATTTTTGAACGAGAAAATTCTTAAAATATTTCACGCTCCTAGAGAGGATTTTGAGATATTTTATCATTTATTTAAGAAATTGCCAAGAAATGTTTTTGACATACAAATTGCTGCTGGTATTTGTGATTTTGGTAAACATTTAAGTTATTCGGATATATGCAGTAAAATTTGCTTCGTTCATATTGATAAAACTTACCAAAGATCTGATTGGTTAAAACGTCCCATTAGTGCTAATCTGCTAGATTATGCTATTAAAGATGTTGAATATTTAGAACCGATTTACAAAATATTACAATCAATAATCCAAGATAATAATCTGCAAAATGAATATGACGAGCAAATAAAATCTTTGCTTAATATTAAAAATTATATTGTTGATACAAAAAAGGCTTGGCAAAAAGTCAGATTCCATAATCATTCAGAGTTTTTTATTAATAAAATGAAAATTATGGCAGCTTATCGGGAAGAACAAGCAAGTACCATAGATTTACCAAGGAGACATTTTATTAGTGATGAGGAATTAGTAAAGATTTGTCAACATTTACCTACCAGTAACAAAGATTTTGAAAATCTTAAACTAAATGGTCGCTACCTTAGTAAGCAAAAATATAGAACTCAATTAGCAGATCTGTGTCTTGCAATACAAGAATTAGGTGAATAAAGACACTTTATTTATATTAATTGTAAAATAAAATTGCTATTTTCTCAAAGGTTGACTAAAACAGAAATCTTATATATTCTGGCTTTATTGCATGGCAATGTTTAGTATAGTTTTTTTTAAAACCATTTCTGTCTTACTGAGTGTAGTAATTGGTTTCCTAGCAGGAAGATATTCTAAAGTTGAAAGAGATAGTATAGCTTCGTTGTTATTCTATTTTATATCTCCTATTGTTTTTTTTGCTATTCCTGCCAGTACTACTTTAACTTTATCATCATTAAGTGTTACTGTAGTTATTTTTTTTATTGCTACTTCCTTATCAATATTTTCCTACTATTTTTTTGGACGATATTGGTCTGATCATACACGAAACATTATAGCATTATCTGCCGGTACCGCTAATGGTGGTTATTTTATGCTACCAATAGCTGCTGCTCTCTTTGATGATTATGTTTTAAGTATCTATATGATGGCAGTTATAGGGGTAAATATTTTTGAATGCTCGGTGGGATTTTATATTTGTGCCAGAAGTTTTGCCAATAGTAGTGAAAGTATCTTGAAAGTTGTAAAGCTACCAATTTTAAATGGTTTTTTACTTGGTTGTTTATTTAGTTTCGCTGGCTTTACTTTACCTGATTTTTTAGATGATTTTATATATAATATGCGAGGGTCATTTTCTATACTTGGTATGGTTATGGTTGGTTTAGCTCTTTCAACTTTGCAAAAATTTGAAATAGACATAAAGTTTACTGTTGCCACTTTTATGGCAAAATTTCTATTTTATCCAATAGGAATTAACTTATTTATCCTTTTAGATAAATTTGTTTTAGGATGGTATGATGAGAATTATTACAATGCTTTTAGGCTTCTTGCCACTGCCCCTATGGCAGCCAATCTGATTGTTATAGCAAGTCTACAAAAATTCCATCCAGAAAAAGTTGCTACTACAGTATTCCTTTCCCTAATTTTTAGTGTAATATATATACCATTTATGGTAAGTATATTTTTAAGCGATTTGAATTAATTAGAATAGATGATACAAAAATTCATCCAAGTTGGACCGTATATTAATTGGTTTGGCTCACAATATATCCCATCTCATAAGCTGGCTTATCTTGAATTTGGCAACCCTAATAATAAAAATGTCATAGTCTGTGCCCATGGCTTGACTAGAAATGCTCATGATTTTGATAAAATTGCTATGGCATTAAGTGATAAATTTCGAGTAATTGCTATAGATTATCCAGGGCGTGGAAATAGTGATGTTTTTAAAAAGAAAGAGCATTATAACTATCCAGTATATATAAAAGATACAGTACTGTTTCTAAGGAAGTTAGGTATTAAGAACTGTATTTGGCTTGGTAGTTCCATGGGCGGAATAATTGGTATGGTTCTAGCTAGTCGATATAACAAACTTATCAAAGCCATGATTATCAATGATATAGGTCCTTTTATTCCGTCATCCCCTCTAGTTAAAATTGGTCTATATGCAGGTCAAGTACCCTTATTTGTTGATTTAGCTAGTGCCAAGCAACATTTAAAGCTAATATATAGCCAATTTGGTATTAGTAGTGAGGAAGATTGGGATTATCTTACCAAATATAGTTTTATAAAGACTCAAGATGGAAAATATAAAATGAATTATGATCCTAACATAGTACATGGTATGAGTGCTAATACGAGTAAGCAAAAAAATGTTGATATGTGGGCTATATGGAATAAAATTATTTGTAAATTATTGGTTATCCATGGAGCTAAGTCTGATATTTTACAACAATCTACTATTGAGCAAATGAAAAAAAATAAAGAGCTGGAACTTTTTGTTGTTGATTATGCTGGTCATGTACCTTCGTTAATGACTAGTGATCAAATTAACTATATAAAATTCTGGTTAGATGGCTTGGCTAAATGACCTGGCTAGATAATTTTTGACAAGGATATTAATTATGACTATTTCTACTAAAGTACTTATTATAGGTTCAGGTCCTGCTGGCTTAAGTGCGGCAATCTATACAGCTAGGGCAGCACTAAATCCGATATTATTACATGGTATGCAGCCAGGTGGGCAGCTAACCATTACGACAGATGTTGAAAATTATCCAGGTTTTGCTGATCCGGTGCAAGGTCCTTGGTTAATGGAGCAAATGACTCAGCAGGCAAAAAATGTTGGGGCAGAAATTATCTACGATTATGTAGAAAAGGTAGATTTATCAAAAAAACCCTTAGTGGTGACCACTGGATCTGGTATAATTTACTGGGCGGATAGTCTTATAATATGTACTGGGGCGGAAGCAAAATGGCTTAACATCCCTTCCGAAGGACAATTTAAAGGATATGGGGTCTCAGCTTGTGCCACTTGTGATGGTTTCTTTTTCAAAAATCAGCACGTATTAGTTATTGGTGGAGGTAATAGTGCTGTTGAAGAGGCATTATATTTAACCAATCATGCATGTCAGGTGACTATTGTGCATCGCGGGGATAGTTTTAGAGCCGAGAAAATTTTACAAGACAGATTATTTAAAAATCCTAAAATATCTGTCGTTTGGAATCATAAGCTGGTTGAAGTTATCGGTACTGATAATCCTAAATCAGTTAGCTCAGCTAGGCTAGAAAATACCCAAACAGGTGAGATTAGCTCAATTGACTGTACTGGTATATTCATAGCGATTGGGCATATGCCAAATACTAGTTTGTTCAAAGGGCAACTAGATATAGATAGTGATAATTATATTATTACTAAACCAAATTCAACGGAAACCAGTATTAAAGGTGTTTTTGCCGCTGGAGATGTACAAGATAAAATTTTTAGACAAGCAGTTACTGCTGCTGGTACTGGATGTATGGCAGCTTTAGAAGCAGAAAAGTTTTTAAATAATTAGACCTAAACATAAGAAAAAATTATGGCTCGCAGTAAAGCGATTGATAAAGCAGATAAGTTAAGCGGCTCGAATGAGTCAGGTATAGTCATGCCTATTGCTAGAACTTTACCGGAAAACGTTCAAGCTGAGCAAATGTTAATAGGAGCGATTTTAGTTAACCATGATTACTTAAATACTGTCTCAGAATTCCTAAGACCAAATCATTTTTTTGCACCACTACATCAAAAAATCTATAATTCTATTGAAGTTATTACAGAAAAAGGCTTAATCGCTACTCCAGTAACGCTTAGAAGCATGTTAGAAAAAGATGAATTATTTCAGCAATTAGGTGGTAGTGACTATTTAAATAAATTAGTCACTCTGTCAATGATGGTAATTAATCCACTAGATTACGGAAAAATAATCTATGATTTGGCAATAAGGCGTAATTTAATTCAGATAGGGGAAGAGGTAGTTAATAATGCTTATGATGCTTCTTTAGAATATGATTCAAGTCAGCAAATAGAACATGCAGAAGGTAAGCTTTATAACCTTGCTAGTGAAGGAGTGAATGATAAGAGCTTTGTTAAAATTGGGCTATCTCTCTCAGAGTCTCTAGCTAGTATTAACAGAGCCATGAAGAATTCTAATCATGTAATAGGTATTTCTACCGGCTTAATTGATTTGGATCATAAATTATCAGGTTTTCAGAATTCAGACTTAGTTATCATTGCTGGACGTCCATCAATGGGGAAAACAGCTTTTGCTATGAATCTTGCGATAAATACTTGTAAGGCTATACATCTGAAAAATAACGGACAAGAAAAAGAAGGGCAATCAGTAGGGTTTTTCTCTCTTGAAATGTCATCTGAGCAGCTTACTACTCGTCTTCTTTCGATGCATACTGAAATTGACTCATCGGCTCTTCAATCAGGTCATGTGACGGAAGAGAATTATAATCGATTACGCAAAGAAGTTATCACTCTTTCTGAATTACCATTTTTTATTGATGATACACCAGCTTTATCTATTGCTGCCATTCGTACTAGGGCTAGAAAAATGAAGCGTAAGCATAATCTTGGTATATTATTTATCGATTATTTGCAATTAATTAGAGGAATAAACAAGTCAGATAATAGAGTAAATGAAATTTCGGAAATTACTCAAGGATTAAAAGCGATAGCCAAAGAATTAAACATTCCAGTAATTGCTTTATCACAATTATCTAGAGCTGTTGAACTTAGAGAAGATAAAAAGCCGATGTTATCTGACTTGCGGGAATCTGGGTCTATTGAACAAGATTCTGATATAGTAATGTTTATCTATCGAGAAGAATATTATTTGACCCGTAAAGAACCTTCGGCGGGTGATGCAAAACACGCAGAGTGGTTAAGTAAGTTAAATCAGGTATATAATGTTGCGGATATTCTAATAGCAAAACATCGTAATGGTCCTGTTGGCAATGTTCAGCTTCACTATAACAATCGATATTCAAAATTTAGTAATTTAGAAAAAAAATTACATGGACAGCAAGTATCCAATGATCTTTGAGCATTGGTATTATTTTTTATTTTGAATTTTAACTATTAATAATAATTAATTAGGTTAAATTATACGTATGATGTAAAAAATTTATTTCCAATATTCTATTCGCTAGGCTAGCTTGTTTGTGCTATTATTTACTTAATAAAGTTTATAATATATTTCTAATATGACAGTAGAATTTTTC
>NZ_MWZE01000190.1 GCF_002259525.1 Rickettsia endosymbiont of Culicoides newsteadi
TTTGGAGTATGACTCAATTACCGATTTTGATCCCTACTTCCCTACATTGTTACAAAAATTGTAGGGTACTATGGGCTCAGGGTCAATAGATAAGTTTTGGTAACATAGATTTATTAACTGCTGCTCGGCTATTGGTAGTTCCAAGTATGCACAAATAGTTACAAAATATCTTATAGTTTCCTTAACTATTTTCAGTGCCTTTTCTGGGGATTTAGCCCTTATTGTTTGTAGGTTGTGAATGCGGTCAAATAATTTAATCAATGCCACGTCAAATCTCTTTTGTTGAGATAATAAATCCAAAGTATCTTTGGAGCTAATCTTACCGTAAGACTTGTTCCTTGTTAGAGCTTCCACTTGGCTAGCAACTTGACTACCAAAAATTCGAGCTATCATCTCTTCAGTAAGTATTGTATCTTCGATCGTATCATGCAGTAAGCTGGTATAGCACTTAACATAGAGGTTAATATAAGTTATAATGATGATAATGAATAAATTTAATAATAGCAATATGGCGACAGCATACAGTTACGATTTACGTTCTAGAGTTATAGAACATT
>NZ_MWZE01000191.1 GCF_002259525.1 Rickettsia endosymbiont of Culicoides newsteadi
AGGGGAGATTCCTTATTTGAGGCAAGTTGTAGAACGTTAAAATTATTGTATGAACCTATATGTTAGCTGCTATAATATAGTGGCAATATTCATTTGTTGGAATGATGGTAGGCAGTTACGAGCTATACTACTTAGTTCATAACCGCCAATATCAGGAAATAGTTTTTTAAAAACTGGAAAGTATCTTTTTGATAAAAGTAAATATTTCTCTAATTTTATGCTCTTCTCATCTTCAAGAATATCTTTCAGTAAAGCTGGATGAAAGCTCGGCATAATTAACTGACAATACTCAATAATGTTCCGCTGCAAATAAGCTAGCCCTTCTTTGAGTTCTTGCATTTGCTCAAATATTTTACCCGCTAGTGGATCAGTATAATCTTCTTCGCTATATACCGACGCTCTAGAGGACGATAATAGACTTCCTGGATAACTCAATCTAGTTGGTGATTTTGTCGTCGAAACTCGCTATAATGGTCTCCATATTTTGGACACAAAAATAGAAGAAATGAGATAGAATTCTTTAGCAAAAAAGGAGAGCTAG
>NZ_MWZE01000192.1 GCF_002259525.1 Rickettsia endosymbiont of Culicoides newsteadi
ATTTTGGAGTATGACTCAATTACCGATTTTGATCCCTACTTCCCTACATTGTTACAAAAATTGTAGGGTACTATGCACAATGACACCGGTTATTTTTTGCAACTTTTAAACTGCCATGATGACCTTTAAAACCTTTTCCTTTTCTAACTTTCAACAGTTGTGAAGGCTTATCCCCGACAGTCTCCTAGCCTTAACGAATTGATAAGGGCGGAGATTAAGATTATAAACCAATATCAACTTTTATAGTTTCTATTTTTTCAAGTTCTCTTTTTATATTAGTCTTTATTTCTTCGATTTTACGATATTTTTTTGCTATCTCCTGTTGTTTTGGTAAATCAAATTCACCTGCTGTAGTAATTGGAATTTTGACTTCAATATTTCTTGTTCTTTCTATGGTTGGCTTATATTCCCAATTAAAGTTATTTTTATCTAATGCTTTTTACGTCAATTCGGGATAAGGTTATAATTTAGAGGAAAGTCGAAATTGCAATTTATGGAAGGTTTATTTTTCT
>NZ_MWZE01000193.1 GCF_002259525.1 Rickettsia endosymbiont of Culicoides newsteadi
TATGTTAAGTGCTATAACTCCTTGCAACTCCTATATCTCCTTTATTTTTTCTTATCCCTTATCCCGAATTGACGTAACTCCATCCACGTTTTGTTAAAAGTGCTCAGAGCAGAAGAGCAATAAATGAGAATCTTTCTAACGAAGAGAATAAAACACTCATAGTCAGTAAAAACAAAACCCTTGAACAGCATGTAGAAGATTATTCAATAACCGTTGAACTTGCAGAACAAGCCACAGGGAAAATTGCCAAAAAAACACAAAATCGTGCCTTTGATTATAAAGCTCTGAAATATTTTCAATCAGCCAGAAATGAGCTTGAAAAAATATATCAAAAAGGTGGAGAGGAGCTACTTCAAGAAGTAATTGCCGAAAGAACAGGGGGCATTATTTTTTCACCAAGACCTGTACACGAACTAACCAAAGCTGATAAATCATACTGGACTGAAAAATCAAGACAAAAAAATAATAATTTTGTTTCCCATTTTTGCATTTTTCAAGCTGCAATTTGT
>NZ_MWZE01000002.1 GCF_002259525.1 Rickettsia endosymbiont of Culicoides newsteadi
GAAAAATTCTACTGTCATATTAGAAATATATTATAAACTTTATTAAGTAAATAATAGCACAAACAAGCTAGCCTAGCTAGTAGATTACAGAAAATAAATTACATCGCATGCAGGGTTTTTAAATTGTTGCACATTAATTTAAACTATAATAGTGAACCAATTCAGGAGAAGATTTAAATTTTAAACATCTAAATTAATTACATTCAAGGCATTTGCTTGAATAAATTGTCTTCTAGGTTCAACAATATCTCCCATTAATGTTGAAAAAATTACTTCTGCACTATCTTGTTCATGTACTTTAACTTGCAATAAAGTTCTTCTTTGAGGGTCTAATGTTGTCTCTCCTAACTGATCAGAATTCATTTCCCCAAGACCTTTGAAACGCTGAATAGATATACCTTTTTTTCCGCTTTCCAATATATAATTCATCAGCATACTAGGCAGTGTAATAATATGTTCCTGGTTTTTAATTAATAACTTTGTTGGCTCAATAAATAAATCTGCAAGCGGAGTAAATGATTTGGCTAGCTGAATAAATTCAAAAGATTCAAGCTGTTCTTTTGATAAAATTTTACTTTCTTTTTGTCCCCGAACAAAGCGGAAAAATTCTATTTTATTGGTGCTAACTACAAATTGCCAATCTGTTTTATCAGGTGATATATCACCAAGATTTAAAATATTCAAAGCCTGGTTTATTTCATTTGTCTTATCTGCCGCAAATATTTGATTACCTAACAAGTCTTTGATAGCTAAACATTCTGCAATTTGTCGATTAAATTTTTTGCCAACTTGATCAAGTAATGTAACGAACCGGATAGCTTTCTTGATTATCTCCTCAAGATCAGAACCACTGATCTCTCGTCCATTATACAACATAATTGTTGCATCACTAATAGTATTTTTTACTAAATAATCTTGCAAAGCTTGTTCATTTTTCAAATAAAAATCGTTATTGCCTTTTTTTACCTTATATAAAGGCGGCTGAGCTATATATAAATATCCTTTATCAATTAATTGCCGCATATGCCGGTAGAAGAAAGTAAGCAATAAAGTTCTGATGTGCGAACCATCAACATCAGCGTCAGTCATAATAATTATTTTATGATATCTTAGTTTATCCAAAGAAAAATCTTCATTACCAATAGCTGTCCCAAGAGCTGTTATTAACGTTCCTACTTGCTCAGAATTTAACATTTTATCAAATCTAGCTCTTTCAACATTCAGGATTTTACCTCGTAATGGTAAAATTGCTTGGAACTTTCTGTCTCTACCCTGCTTTGCTGTACCGCCAGCCGAATCTCCTTCAACAATAAATAACTCCGAAAGAGCCGGGTCTTTTTCTTGACAATCAGCAAGTTTTCCAGGCAAGTTTGAAATTTCCAGGGCTGATTTTCGACGAGTTAATTCCCTTGCTCTTTTGGCTGCTTCTCTAGCAGTTGCCGCTTCAATAATTTTATTAATAATTATTTTTGCGTCACTAGGATGCTCTTCAAACCATTCTAAAACCTTAGTATATACAGCATTTTCTACGATAGGACGGACTTCAGAACTAACTAATTTATCTTTAGTTTGTGATGAAAATTTTGGGTCAGGTACTTTTACTGATAAAATACATGACAATCCTTCTCTAGTATCATCTCCTGTGAAGTTTATTTTACTTTTTTTATTGAGTCCAATATTCTCGGTATAAGTTGTGACAACTCTGGTAAGAGCTGCTTTAAAGGCAATAAGATGCGTACCGCCATCACGTTGTCTTATATTATTAGTAAAACATAAAATATTTTCATGATATGAATCATTCCAATTCATTGCCAATTCAAAAGTAATCCCTGTTGCCTGATTATTAGTATTGAGTGATATACATTTATGTAATGAAGTTTTAGCTTTATCTATATATTTGACATAAGCTTCTACACCACCAGTAAAGCAAAATTCTACTTCTTGCTGTTCAGCAAAACGGTGATCCTTTAATAATATCCTAACCCCAGAATTTAAAAATGCTAATTCTCTAAGTCTATGCTCTACAGTAGCAAAATTAAACTCTATCATGCTAAAAGTGGTAATAGATGGGAAAAAAGTAATCTCTGTACCGCTTTTTTCTACTGACTCCCCTTTTAGTGTGAGTGATGTTTCAGTAGCTCCATCTCTAAATTTTATAAAATATTCCTTATTATCTCGCCAAATTCTAAGCTCTAACCACTCTGATAGGGCATTTACCACAGATACACCAACACCATGCAACCCACCAGATATTTTATAAGAGTTTTGGTCAAACTTACCTCCAGCATGCAATTGGGTCATAATAACCTCAGCTGCTGATATACCTTCTTCTTCGTGGATATCAACAGGTATTCCACGTCCATTATCACGCACTGTTACAGAGCCGTTGGCATTTAGGATTACTTTAATTAGATCACAGTGACCAGCTAAGGCTTCATCGATGGCATTATCAACAACCTCGTAAATCATATGATGTAATCCTGAACCATCGTCAGTATCACCAATATACATACCAGGTCTTTTTTTAACTGCTTCAAGACCTTTTAAAACTTTGATGGAGTCAGCCCCATATTCTAATTCTGCTATTGATTTTTGTTGATTATTTGACATATCCTACATAAATAATAAAGATAAAAGATAACTATACAGCAAAATTACAGCAAGTGTATATTTTTCAAGTAGTTTATTAACAAATATTATTTTACTAAAAATATTTATTGTTTATTATTCAGTCTAACGTTAAATTATCTTATATAGTCAATTGATGAGAAGTTGATGACGTCGTCGCTCAATGCTCGCCTATTACTTATAGGCGTCGCTCCATCGTTCCTAGCCCAAAATTCTCTTGAATTAACTTAGAACTAACCTTATAGCATTATGCCAAATTTACAGATGTCTATTCGCGAGGGGCTCATAGATATCGATTTTTGTGTTATCCATGCTTCGGTGCGGTATCCACAACTGTTGAAAGTTAGAAGGTAAAGCGGGTTTTAGATAGGTTTTCTGTCATTGCGAGACCACGCAAGTAGGTCGTGGCAATCCATCTTTGGTTACTTTTGTGGATTGCTTCGTCGACCTAAGGTCTTTCTCGCTAATAGACGTTGACCACATACGACTTTTAAACTATCCGGTCTAAAACCGCTTCCTCTTCTAACTTCCAACAGTTGTGGGGTCTAGCCCGCCTATGTGGGAATGATAGGGTAAAAACGTCATTGCGAGAAGCCACTTTAGTGGCGACAAAGCAATCCCAAAAATTATTAAAAGGATTGCTTCGGAGGCTTACGCTTCCTCGCTAATAGACAGCACAATGGGTGCTTATTCGGCACTAATTCAGGTTGATTGACTATATCTCTTGCCTAAAACTCGCTTATCTAATTATTTATTGTCCTCATTTCCAAATTATTTGAGTATACTATACAAATAGTATATGTTAGAATGAAAGATAAAAATAGCAACAAAATCAACTAATTTATTATGGAATTTGATCCTAATCTACTATCTCGTATACAATTTGCTTTTACTATAAGCTTCCATATAATTTTCCCGTCCTTCACAATTGGTCTTGCTAGCTGGCTGGCTGTAGTAGAAGGGTTATGGCTCAAAACTGGCAATAATATTTACCAAGAAATATATAAATTTTGGATTAAGATTTTTGCTATTACCTTTGGTATGGGGGTAGTATCCGGCGTTGTTCTATCTTACCAAATTGGTACTAATTGGTCAGGTTTCTCTGATAAGGTAGGTAATGTACTTGGACCACTTCTCGGTTTTGAAGTGCTTGCTGCCTTCTTTTTGGAATCGTCTTTTCTTGGAGTGATGTTGTTTGGTTGGAATAAAGTTAGTAAGAAAATGCATTTTGCTGCTACTTTAATCGTGGCAATTGGTACAATTATCTCTGCCTTTTGGATTCTGTCAGCTAATAGCTGGATGCAAACTCCTACTGGTTATGAAGTACGAGCCGATAATATTTTATATCCAACAAATTGGTTAGAAATTATTTTTAATCCTTCATTTCCATATCGTTTCTGTCATATGATTGTTGCATCATACTTAACTACAGCCTTTGTTATTGGTGGCGTCGCTGCTTGGTATCTTGTACAGAGAAAATTTGTTGCCCATGCTAAAATCATGTTTGGTATGGCAATGTTGATGGCAGTATTTGTTGCTCCAATACAGCTTTTTATTGGCGACCAACACGGGTTAAATACCCTAGAACATCAGCCTGCAAAAATTGCTGCTATGGAAGGTATTTGGGATACAGAAAAAGGTGCTGCCCTTAGGGTCTTTGGCTGGCCATCAGCTCAAGAAGAGACAACAAAATATACCATAGATATTCCAAAAATTGCTAGTTTAATACTGACCCATAGCTTAGATGGAGAAGTACAAGGGCTAAAAGAATGGTCAAAAGAAAATCGTCCCCCGGTATTAATAGTATTTTTATGTTTCCGAATAATGGTAGGAATCGGTATGTTGATGATAATTACTGGGGTGATTGCCGTAGTCTTATATTTACGTAAAAGATTATTTGATACTAAATGGTTCCAATATTGGTGTATGTTGATGACGCCAACTGGCTTTGTAGCCGTGTTGTCCGGATGGTTTGTTACGGAAATTGGTAGACAACCTTATATAGTATATAATATAATCAGAACATCTGAAGCATCTTCACCAGTACTAGGGCAATATATCTTCACTTCATTAATTGCCTTTGTGATAGTTTATGTTTTTATATTTGGCAGTGCCACTTATTATATTATAGATTTAATAAAGAAAGGACCTACTATAATAACAAAAGAAGAGACATATGGTTTCCACAGTTTAGGAAATCCAATAGAGGATACTGTCTACGATAACTAATTAGTTATATTTTGAGCTATAGTTAATTGATGAGAAGTTGGGAACGTTGTTGCTCAATGCTCCTCGTCCCAAATTTTCCTGAATTGACTATAGGTCAGAATGGGTAGAAGAGACTAAAACAATGAGAGGTAGGGGCTTATATGGATAAATTCATCAGGACACCAATGCACCCATGCGAGAATGACATTAAATGGCTACCAAATCTTTTTCTTATTAAGAAAATCACCAAAGATACCAAACAAAATTATTCGGTCAATTCTCCTCTTATAGTTAATGATCATTTGGAATATGGTAGAATATTTCATAAGATTCTAGAAGATGCCGTAAAGATTAATGATTTTTCTAGTATGAACACCCACCCATTTATTGATAAATTACCAACAATGTTACAAGAGAAAATTCACAAAAATATTGACAAGTTACTGAATAATTTAGAATTTATGGCACTTATTTCTCAAGAGCTAAAAACTGAAGTACCGATAGGGATAAGTCTAAATGATGATGTTAAGATAGGAAGGATTGATTTACTTGCCATCGATAGGGGAAAGTTAACCGTTATTGATTATAAATCCGATGCTAATCCACCTAAAAATTGTCAACTAGTTAAGGAGTCTTATATTGATCAATTGAATTTTTACCGACATCTAGTAGCCAAGTTGTATCCTGACAATCAAATTATTTGCAAAATTTTATGGCTAGAAGATGCCAGTTTTATGGCTGTTATGTAAGACATATAGCAAAGGTGGGGTTCATACCCTACAATTTTTTATTTATTTCCTTATGATGAGTAAAAAGCTTACTGCTAAGCGTTATTGCGAGAAGTCGCTTTAGCAACGACGAAGCAATCCATAAGAATTAGTATAGATACATCAAGACTATATGGATTGCTTCGTTGTGCGGTTTACGCACTCCTTGCAATGACGCAAGTTTGTATGAATAAATACTAATCAGGTTAGCTATATATAGTTGATATTAATAGAATAATTTGCTATATATAGGCAAAATCCAAACTGTAGTAAAAGTGATTGAATTAGGTACTATCCTTATTCCTAGGAGGTTGCCTGCAATAACTAAAGCAATTATATTAATGCGGTCGTGGCGAAATTGGTAGACGCGCAGCCTTGAGGGGGCTGTTCTTAACAGAGTGGAAGTTCAAGTCTTCTCGACCGCACCAATTATAGTCAATTCATAGGCGAGCGACGACATCGCCAACTTCTCATCAATTGACTATAACCCAGTTGCCATTGCCCGTCAATTACAGAGGGCGTAAGCCGACAAAAATTTGTGCTAACGAGGAGTTATGCAGAATCTACCAAAAAATATGTTACCGATCCATCAAAACCAATTTGATGCAACATTTGAACAAATTAATAATCTCCTGAATAATGATGAGGTTGGTAAAGCCGTGAAGATTATGGCTAATCTCCATTATGCAGATCTTGCAGATTTTTTAGATAATATAAATCAGAAAACATATAAAATAATTCTTCCATTATTACAGGATACACTAAAACCTGAGACTTTAGTGCAGCTTAGTGTAAGTAGAAAACCCCTAATAATCCAAATTTTGGGTATAGAAAAAACTGTACATTTAATTAATCAACTTGCTATAGAAGACGCTGTTGAAGTTATAGAAGATCTTGATGATATAACCAAAGAAATGATCTTAGATAACCTCAAAGTAGAAAAAAGACAACAAATTATCGAAGGGTGTACTTATCCAGAAAATACTGTTGGTAGAGTAATTGAAAGACATTTTGTATCATTTCAGGAGGATTGGACAGTAGCTAGAGCTATAGATTTTATTAGAGAACAACATATAGCCCAAGATTTTCATGCTGCTATTGTGATAGATAGTAAATATCGCCCTATAGGTAGTATACTCCTAAGCACTTTACTTAAGCATAAGGGGGATGAATTAGTAAAAGAGCTTATGAACCCTGAGTTTAAAATTACCGATCTCTTTACCAACTTAAGTGAATTAAGCTTTATTTTCAAACAATATGCTTTAACAATTGTACCAGTGGTCAATAAAAGTGGTAAGCTAATAGGTACCATTTCAATAGACAATATGCTCTATATCATTGAACAGCAAACAGAAAAAGATATAATGTCACTTGGGGGCGTCCATACCCAAGATACATTCTACAATCTATTTTATACTGTAAGACATAGATTTCTTTGGTTATTTCTCCATCTAATTACCGCCTGTATGACGTCGATAATCATTAACCAATTCAGTATGACCATTGCTAAATTTATAGCACTAGCAGCTATCATGCCTATTGTTGCTTCTATGGGAGGAAATGCTGGAACCCAAGCCATGACTGTAACAGTTAGAGCCCTTGCCAACAAAGATATTCACCATAGTAACGTACTGAAAGTAATCCTTAAGGAAGTAGTTGTATGTGGATTTAATGGTTCTATATTAGCATTAGTTGGGGCATTGTTAATCTTAGTAATGCTTTCTGATCCACAGATTAGCTTAATTTTTTCCGTAGCTGTTATCCTAACTTTCTTAATTGCTGGTCTTTTTGGTTCGGCAATACCAATTACTCTACATTATTTAAATATTGATCCCGCCACTGGTTCGGGTGTATTTCTGACCACCATAACCGATTCATTTGCATTCTTTACCTTCTTAACTTTAGCTTATACCTTTTTGGTATAGAATCATGTTATTAATTTTAAAAAGTCTGTTGTATATGAGTGCAAGAAGTGCGATAATATAGTAATAATTAAAATAGTTATTTAATTTTATGAAATTAATAAAGCTTTTCTTCCTTATTATATGTTCTTTTTTGATAGTTGGTTGTGATAACAAGCCTCAGGAAAAGAACTTAATAGTTGCGACTTCCGCAGATAATCCCCCTTACGAATTTATTCAAAATGGGCAAATAGTGGGACTTGACATTGATATTATTAATGCTATAGGAGAAAAATTAGAGAAGAAAGTTATAATTAAAAATTTTGATTTTAATGGCTTACTTGCATCCTTAGCTAGTGAAAATGTTGATATAGTAATTGCTGGATTAACAGTGACTGAAGAACGTAAGAAACACATTAGCTTTTCAGCCCCTTATGTAACAACTAACGTATCAGTATTATATAGAACAGCAGATGATTTGAAAAATGTTGGAGATTTGGATAATAAAATTGTTGGTGTGCAACTTGGTACAACATGGGCAGTGATAGTTCAGGATTTAGCCAAGCAGTTTAATATTAGAACAAATTATTTGTCAAATAATTTAATGCTAGTCGAAGAATTAAAATCGAAAGTTGTAGATGTGGTAGTATTAGAGGAATCGCAATCTAAGAAATTTATTGAGAATAATCCTGATCTTGCTAGTTTTAGTTTAACAGAATTCTCATCTGAGCTTGCTATCGCTATGCCAAAAGATTCTAAACTTGTTGAAAATATTGATAAAGCTATTAGTGAATTAAAAAAAGATGGTACAATTAGTCGCATTACTAAAAAATGGCTGCAATAGTGGATTCTGAACAATTTAAACAAGCTCTTAGCACTTTGCCTACGGGTGTTACTATTATTACTACTTTATACAATAACAAGCTATTTGGTTTTACGGCAGACTCTTTTACCTCGGTTTCCTTGTTACCGCCATTGGTATTGTTTTGTATTAATAAAAAATCCTTCAGTCTCAGTGCTTTTACTGGTAGTGAGTATTTTGCTGTTAGTGTTCTAGCTGAAAATCAAGAGGATATTTCTAGACATTTTGCTAAGTTTAATACTGATAAATTTTCTGGTATTGCATATGATTTAGGACAAATTACTAATTGCCCTTTGATTGAAGGAGCAGTTTGCCATATTGAGTGCAACAAATTTAGTCAATATGAAGTGGGGGATCATGTTATATTGGTTGGTAAAGTGATAAGTACTATGGTAAAAAGTAATTTAAAACCATTGGTGCATTGTTTAAGGCAATATAGAGAGTTAAAATGATTTCTATAGGTATTTGTGGTGCTACCGGTAAAATGGGGCAGATGATAATTCAAAAAATGCATGGATTAAATAGCTGTACGCTTTCTGCTACATTTTCTAGAAAAAATAGCATAAGGGATTTTGCTGAATTTTGTCAAAATTCTGAGGTGATTATTGACTTTTCTAGTAGCGAGATATTGGACAAACTGCTTGATTATGCCGTTATGTACAACAACAAATTAGTTATTGGTACTACTGGTCTGACTAACTATCAACTTGATCGTTTACATGAAGTTTCCAAAAGTCTAGCAATATTTTATTCAGCTAATATGAGTTTAGGGGCAAGTTTACTAGCGATGCTAGCAAAAAAGGCGGCAGAAATTCTAGATAATACTTACGATATAGAGATTTTAGATTGTCACCATCGTATGAAAAAAGATGCTCCGTCTGGTACGGCGATAATGTTAGGTAAGGCTGTGGCAAAAGTTAGAAATTTAGATTTTAATCAATGTGCGATCTTTGATCGTACTGTAAAAGGACAAAGGCAGGCTGGTGAAATTGGCATTACTTCTATTAGAGGTGGGCGTTTGCATGGAGAACACGAAGTATTATTTTTAGGAGATAACCAAACCATTACTCTGAAACATCATGGGTCAAGAGAGTCCTTTGCTGATGGGGCGATTCAGGCGGCAATCTGGATATCTGATAAACCACCGGCTCTTTATTCAATGAGCGATATGTTGCCATCTCTTCAAAAGTTTTAACAATTAACAGATATTTGTATTATTTACAGCTGTAGATATTGACATAAAGCCTTAATAGTAGTATAATTATGTAATATTGATGAATAATTATAGGAGTCACGATGTCTCGTAGATGTGAGCTTAGTGGAGTCGGTGTTTTACACGGTAATAAAGTGTCGCACTCGCAAAGAAAAACTAGAAGACGCTTTGAGCCGAATCTAAGAGTGGTAAGGTTTGCAAGTGAGCTTACTGGGCAGGAATACAAGCTTTCGGTAAATGCTAAATGTCTACGTTCTGTCGAGAAGGTAGGTGGTTTTGATGAATATATGCTTAAAATATCAAGTGATATACTTTCGGACAAAGCCCAAGTGATTAAAAAAAAGATAGCTGAAAAAAAAGTTGGTGCTGCATTATGAAAGCTGGAATACATCCGAAATATAAAAAGTTCAAAATTATCATTAGTAATGATGTTTTTGAGACAAATTCCGGTGGTCATGCAGAAGAGATTTTGATGGATGTTGATTACAGGAAACATCCGGCATGGACTAAAGAATCTGGCAATATTGTTAACCAATCTAACAAAAATGTTAGTGACTTTAACAAAAAATTTGCTGGGCTTAATTTTGGCAAGAAGGTTTAACCAAGTTTGGCTTGTTTGGGAAATTTTTTGCTAACAAGCAGGATAATCTTTAGATTTTTAGGCTGTATTTTACAGTCAATTCAGGAGAATTTGGGACTAGGAACGATGAAGCGATGCATAAGCGTTAGTTTAAGAAAACAATAATTAAAAGACCGTCATTGCGAGGAGACCGTAAGGTCAACGAAGCAATCCAAAAAAGTGATTAAAAATGGATTGCCACGCCACCTACGGTGGCTCGCTAATAGACGACTTTTCTACTGTATTTTCTTAACTATGTGGAGCGACGACGTCACCAGTTTTTTATCAATTGACTATGCATATTATCGTGGGGTGGAGCAGTCTGGTAGCTCGTCAGGCTCATAACCTGAAGGTCGTTGGTTCAAATCCAACCCCCGCAACCAACCACAACAATATTGTTGTCTTTACTAAACATTATCCACAAATATCTTATCAAAAAAGACTTAGCAATGTTTGTTATAGTTCATACAACTTTTGTAGAGACGAGCGAAGAATAGCAAGAAGTTCCTTTTTTGAGATACTAACAATATACATATTACCCGATGATCAAGTTTTTTGAATAGCTTAAGTGTCATATCTGCTTACCTCAGTGTAACCCCTGCTTACGCAGGGGTTATACACAACAATGGATTGCTGCGTCACCGCTTTTAGCGGCTCCTCGCAATGACGCTTAGTAGTCAGCTTTTTTACTCATCATAAGGAAATAAATAAAAAATTGTAGAGTACTATGCCTACGGTGGCTCGCAATGACGACTTATAGTCAATTCAGGAGGATTTGGTGCTAGGAGCGATGGAGCGACGACGTCACCAACTTCTCATCAATTGACTATATATAAAAATTAGTAAAATTTTCTTTAATTATCTATTAGTGAGGAGCAAAACATCTGTTATAATGTCTAATATTATATTTAAGCACGAGATTTTATGACCAAACCATTATTTGATAAAATTTTAATCGCCAATCGTGGTGAAATAGCTTTAAGAATAATGCGAACACTAAAAAAGATGGGTATTAAATCAGTTGCTGTATATTCTGAAGCCGATACACACTCAATGCATGTACAATATGCTGATGAGGCTTATTATATTGGTAATTCCCCTGCTACTGAGAGCTATTTGTCAATTAAAAATATTATAAATGCTATTAGAGCGAGCGGGGCTGGGGCAGTACATCCGGGATATGGGTTTCTATCGGAAAATTCCAATTTTGCGAATATTTTAAAAAGGGAAGGAGTTACCTTAATAGGTCCAAATGCTTCTGCCATTAAGAAAATGGGCGATAAAATTGAAGCAAAAAAAATCGCTTTGGAAGCCGGAGTTAGTACAGTTCCTGGTTATATTGGTACTATTAGCAATATAAATCAGGCAATAGAAATTGCAGAAGGAATAGGTTTCCCTGTTATAGTCAAGGCAACAGCTGGCGGTGGTGGGCGTGGCATGAGAGTGGTAAAAAACTCTGAAGAAATGGCTAATGCCTTTGAATCAGCTAAGCTTGAGGCAGTAAATAATTTCAGTGATGGTAGGTTATTCATTGAGAAATTAATAAAATCTCCAAGGCATATTGAAATACAATTATTAGCTGATCAGTATGGTAATAGTGTTTGCCTCGGTGAGCGAGAATGTTCAATTCAACGCTATCATCAAAAAGTGATTGAAGAAGCTCCAAGTTCTTTTATTACCGAGGAAATACGGCAGAAAATGTATAAAGAAACCATAGCTTTATCTAGTAAAGTAGGTTATTACTCTGCCGGTACAGTTGAATTTATAGTTGATTTAGATAAGAATTTTTATTTTCTTGAAATGAATACTAGACTACAAGTTGAGCACCCAGTGACTGAGCTGATAACTGGTATTGATATAGTAGAAGAGATGATAAAAATAGCGGCTGGTGAAAAATTATCATTTTCCCAAGAAGATATAAAATTAAAGGGTCATGCATTTGAATCGAGAATTTGTGCAGAAAATCCAATGCGTGGATTTTTGCCATCTAGTGGTAGAATTACTGAATATTCAGAACCGCCAAAAAATGCTAATATTCGTGTGGATACTGGTTTAGGGCTTGGAGGAGAAGTCAGTATGTTTTATGATCCAATGATTGCCAAACTTTGTACTTATGGAGAAACTAGAAAGCAAGCTATTGAAGTTATGCGTTCTGCTTTAAGTTCTTACATAATACAAGGCATTTCTCATAATATTAGTTTTTTGGAAGCGGTAATATCCCATCCTCGCTTTATAGCAGGTGATATAAATACCGCGTTTATAGAAGAAGAATATCCAGATGGTTTTTCTGGAGCAAGTTTAACTTCTGAAATTACTAAAATATTCCTCGCTACAGCCATTTTTGTTTATATTACCGAGCAAAAACGTGCCTCATTAATTTCTGGTCAAATAATCGATCAAACTAATAAAATTGGCACTCGATGGGTTGTGTCAATTGATGATAAGCTATTTCCAATTTTAATTACCTCAGTAGATTACGGTTATAACATAAGACAAGAAAATGATAGAATCTACATACGCAGTAATTGGAACTTAGGTAGTAGGCTTTTTTCCTGTATTGTAAATGGTAGAAAAGCCAATATAAAAATTCAAAATATCGTAACAGGTTATATGTTATCGCATTCAGGCATTACTGTTAAAGCTTATGTCCGTTCTCCAAGGATGTCTGAACTAGAAGCGTTGATGATTACCAAAAATATCCAAGAAGAGCAAACAGAGATGCAAGCTCCGCTTGCAGGGCAAATTATTGCAATTAAAGTGCAGGAAGGTAGTGAGGTAATTGTTGGTCAAGAGATTATGGTTTTAACTGCTATGAAAATGGAAAATATACTTGTTGCTGAGCGTAATGGGAAAATTGCTAAAATCCTAGTTAATGAAAAGGATATGGTGGTTAGTGGTCAAGTATTACTAGAGTTCGTTTAGGTTGAAAATGTTGAATCACTTTTACCAAAATCTTAAAAAATATTGTGATAGCGGTAAATTAGTATTTATCCTAATAATTATAGCCGTCATATTGGCTTGCTCAACTTATTACGTGATTTCGATTGAGCCAAAGTCTCTTGGTCCAGACCCAAGTAGAGTTATAGGGCTGATATTAGTAGATCTTACTATCTTATTATTTTTAGGTATTTTATTAGCTCGTAAATTTTTACGAGATTTTGTTGATAAAGGAGATGGTGAGAAATCTTCAAAATTGCAAAATCGTATCATCATTACCTTTAGTTTGGTTGCTACAATTCCAACGATTATTGTTTCAGTATTTTCAGCATATTTTTTTAACTTTGGTATTCAGTCTTGGTTCGATAAAAAGATTTCTGCTGTACTTGATCAATCTATAATAGTAGCAGAATCTTATATCAATGAGCATAAACTGCAATTGCGAGAAACAGCGTTATCTGTTGCTTATGATTTAAGTGAAATGTATTATGACTTAATACATAACCCCATTTTATTTAATGAGACATTAAATTCTGAAGCTGAGATGCGTTCTCTTGACGAAGTTATAGTTTTACATAAGCCTACTAATACTGTTATTGCTAACACCTTTTTAAGTTTTGCAATTTCATTTGCTACTATTCCATCTCATTTAATGAAAAGAGCCGAAATAGGAGAGATTGTTGAGATAAAATCTGATCCAGCAAAGATTCGTATGCTTATAAAACTTAAAGAGCAAAATGATGTATATTTGTTGGTAGGTAGATTGATTGATGCTAAAATTACCGATCATATTAATAAAACTAATGGAGCAGCTGAAGAGTATTATCGTCTTAAAAAGCATATATCCAGTATGCAGATCAAATTCTCTATAGTATTTATTTTTATTGCTTTATTATTACTGTTAGCTGCAATAAGTTGGGGGATGATTTTTGCTATAAAAATAGTAAGCCCTATTCGAAAATTAGTGAGTGCTGCTGAAAAAGTTAAAAATGGCGATCTAACTATCCAGGTACCAGAAGACGTTATTAATAAAGATGAAATAAGCGTTTTATCCTCAGCCTTTAATAGGATGATTAAACAAATTGATCGTCAACAAAGAGATTTAGTTATAGCTCAGCGTGCACTTGCTTGGTCTGATGTTGCCAGGAAAGTCGCACATGAGATTAAGAATCCTTTAACACCTATTCATCTTGCTTCTGAAAGATTATTGAGGAAATTCAGTAATCAAGTTGAAGATAAAGCAGAATTTAACAAATACATAAATATGATAGTACGTCACACTGAAGATATTAAGAAGATTGTCTCTGAATTTGTTAATTTTGCAAGATTACCAGCCCCAGTATTTACGGATTGTGATTTAGTAATTCTTGTAAAAAATATGGTTGAATCACGAAAATTAATTAATGACAAAATATTATATAAGTTTATTACAACTGATCAGCATATAGATTTTATTTGTGATACAACTCAAATTAATCAAATTATGGTTAATTTATTAAAAAATGCTGAAGAATCTATAGGGCTTACTAAATTGCAAGAAGGTGTTATTACTGTTTCTATAACTAAATCTAACCATCAGATTACTATTACAGTAGATGACAATGGGGTAGGTTTCCAAGCAAATTTAATTGATAGAGCTACGGAAGCTTATATAACAACTAGATCTAAAGGAACTGGTCTAGGGCTGGCTATTATCAAAAAAATAGCACAAGATCATTGTGCAACATTAGAGTTAGCAAACAGGTTAGAAGGTGGTGCCATTATCAACATAACATTTAACCTTGATGAATTAAAATTAAAGGTTAATAGACCTATTGCATAAATAAGTCGCTCACTTATGTACAGCATTATAGTCAATTGATGAGAATAGGTAAATAGTAAAACTACTCAGAATGTGGAGTCATTAGGAAAATTAAAATATATCTCGAATGGATAAATAAGTGAAAGTGCAAGACTATAAATTTTATAATGATTTAATATCACAGAATGTGGTTGAAGAAATTTGGCTATTTGGTTCTAGAGCAAGGAACGATAATCAGGATAGAGCAGATATTGATTTAGCTATAATATGCCCTAATGCTACCATTAAGGATTGGTTAAAGTTGCAAGAAATTATTGATAATGCTGATACACTTTTAAAAATAGATTGTGTAAGATTTGATGAATTGGATGATTCATCAGACTTAAAATTATCTATAATACGAGAAGGAGTGAAATTATATGAAAAATCCTAAAATAGAGTTAGGGTTCTCAAAATTAAGTAGAGCTTTAACCTCTTTAGAGGATATTGCATCTAAACCTCAGCAAGAAGATCGAAGTAACATAGACGCTAGCATTCAAAGATTTGAATTTACAATAGAATTATTTTGGAAATTATTAAGGGCGATTCTTGAGAGCAAAGGATTAGAAGTACAATACCTAAAGATGTTTTAAGAGAGGCTTTTAAAGGACATCTGATTGATCATGAACAAGAATGGCTAAAAATGCTTCTAGATAGAAATATCACTTCGCATACTTATGATGAGCAGCTAGCAGATAAAATTTATAATAATATTAAATCCTACATTCCCATATTAAGAAGTACATTCGATAGGCTAAATTTTCTCAATGTATAGTTAATTCAGGAAAATTGGATAGCAGGAGTGATGGAGTGACGCATAAGCGTTAGTTTAAGAAAACAATAATTGAGAAACCGTCATTGCGAGGAGACCGTAAGGTCACGAAGCAATCCAGAAAAGTGAATAGAAATGGATTGCTACGCCACCTAAGGTGGCTTGCAATGACGATTTTTCTACTTTATTTTTTTAAACTGAAGCCTAAGAGTGACGACGTTACCAACTTCTCCTAAATTGACTATAATATAAAAATTAACTTGCAATAATTCATAAAAAATATTATATTTCACCATATAGCAATATGGCTTTGGTATGCCTAGTTTTGCTATACAGCCTTAAAATACCAAATAAAGGAACTATAATGCCTAAATTAAAAACCAAATCAGCTGTAAAAAAACGCTTTAAACTTACCGCTACTGGTAAAGTTTGTGCCACTCAAGCTGGTAAAAAACACTTCATGAGACGTCGGACAAAAGCTCAACTTCGTAACCTTAGAGGAACAACGATTCTCTGTACTCAAGATGCAAAGAATTTAAAAAAATTCTTCCTTCCATATGGAATTTAACAATTTAACTAAGGAAATAGGTGAGATATGTCACGCGTAAAATCAGGAAAAATTTCAAAAAATCGCCATAAAAAAATTCTCAAACTTGCTAAAGGTTATAGAGGGCGGTCTAATAATTGCTTTAAGGTAGCAATTGAGAAAGTTGAAAAAGCTCTACAATATGCTTATAGGGATCGTAGAAATCGTAAACGTGATTTTAGAGGGCTTTGGATACAAAGAATTAATGCAGCAGTGCGTGAGCATGATTTAGTATATTCCCAATTTATGGGTGGGCTTAAAAAAGCTGCAATAGATATTGATCGTAAGGTGCTAGCTGAATTGGCAGTTAATAACCCGCAAGGTTTTGCAGATATAGTGGCTAAAGCTAAGGCTCAGTTGTAATAATATATTTCTTTAGACTTAGCTAAGTTCTTATATTTAGGGTAGTTTTGTCATCAAAATATCTAGGTTGTTGTGAGTACTATCCACATTAAAAAAATATTCGCAACACCTAAGACGTGAAGAGCAAATAGTTAATATTGGCGATTATATTTACCGTCCCGCTGGGTTCTGGACTAAACAAGTTCACAATCTTCTAGATCATATTCGTAGTGAAGGTTTTCTTTCGGCTCCCAAGCCTGTGGGATTTGATAATTCAGGACGAGAAATAGTTAGCTTTTTAAAAGGAGAGGTAAGTAACTATCCCCTCAGCAATAATGCTGCATCGATAAAAGCCCTTACATCTGCTGCTAGTCTTCTACGTAAATATCATGATGCATCACAAAATTTCTTAATTAAAGTTGTTTCCGATGAAAAATGCTGGCAGCTGCCATCTCGACACCCAAAAGAAGTAATATGTCATGGTGATTTTGCTCCTTATAATGTTGTTTTGAATGGAGAACAAGCAGTTGGAATAATTGATTTTGACACTTGTCACCCAGGGTCACGCTTATGGGATGTTGCTTATGCCCTTTACCGATGGGCTCCACTGACAAATCCCAATAATAAAGATGGATTTGGTTCTATAGATGAGCAAATTATAAGAGCATGTTTATTCTGCCAAGCTTATGGTTTAGCTGAAAAAGATAAAAATGGGATGATAGACTTGATTATCGAAAGACTACAAGTATTAGTAAGTTTTATGTTTAGTCAAGCAGCAGAAGGTAACGAAACATTTGCAGCAAATATACAAGATAACCATCATCTTCTGTATTTAGCAGATATTGAATACATTAAATCTAATCAATCCTATATTGAATATGGTCTTAGTACTTAAATAAAATTGAGAAAAATAGTGAATAAAAAATTAATATTACAAAAATATAAATATGCATTAGCTTTGTTAATAATAATATTATTTATATTAGGAGGTTATTCTTATGACAAAAGAAAAATAAAAATAAAAAAATTTTCAAATGACTTAGTGTCACTGCAAAATAATGATAATATTCAAAATGGGAAAATATCAGTTGTTGAAAGAGTAAGTGATTATGCTTACTCTCGTATTTACTCAAATTTAAGAAAAAATCGTTTTGAATTTGATATGGTGGTTAATGATCTAAACAATAGTTTTTTAACTGATGAAAGAAAAAACTACATTGAAAAGGTTTGTCTTTTCCAAATTGAAGAAGCGGTAGATAGGATATCAATTGCCAAAGGTTACGATTGTTTATCACGTTTACAACTTTTAAAAAAGGAAAAAGCTGAATTATATAGGGGCATAAAAAACAGCAGCTATTCTTTAGATTTATTATATAAATCAGAATATGCCCTTAATTTAGCTCATATTATTATTAAAGATCATAAAGAACAAATTTTTTCTTTTATTAAAGACCTAAAAGAAGAAGATTTACTAAAATATTTTAGTGGTTATATGCAAGATGAAGTAGCTTTTCTTAATAAGCTGATAGCATTAAATATTCCTGAATTATCAGCTAAAGCTTTTTATAGGCTTAGCATGATTAATATATTAGGTCGATCTTCTGTTTTAGAGAAAGCGAACATAGACCTTAAGACAGCCGTTGCTAACTATCAACGAGCCTTGAATTTAAGCGGAATAGAGGCTAATAATGTTACTAATATTGCTCTTGTTATAAATGATAAGTATGCAGTACATGCTGCAACTACCATTGCATCAGCTTTGTTAAATTCAGACTTAGATAGCTTCTATGATTTTTATTTTATTATGGATCAGGAAGACCTTATATCTATAGAATCGCAAGAAAAACTATCATCTATGCAGGATATAAAGCCTTACAAAATAAATTTTATAAATGTTGATAATAATTTACTGCCGATAGAATTAATAAAAAGTAAATTTAAAAATTGTGACTGGCCTCTTTTAATAAGCTATAGACCATTTTTTAGTAAAATTTTGCCGAATTTAACCTCGGTATTATCGCTGGATGCTGATTTAATAGTTTTAAAAGATTTAAGCTATTTTAAAACTATTGATATGACGGATTATTTTGTGGCAGGTAGCTATGATGCCGGTAATCCTGGTCATAACGAACTTGGGTGTAATCATGCTTTACCGTATTTTTATATAAATGCCGGTGTTATGTGGTTTAATTTAGAAAATATGAGAAATAATAAAGCGGAAGATTGTTTAATAAATTCATTAAACAATACTGTATGTTCTCTTTCAATGTTTGAACAAGATATAATAAATATAGCTTTTAACGATAGAATTAACCATATTTCACATAAATGGAATCATACCCCTAGTTATAGATCAAGCACAACCAATACAAATTATTATACAAAATTTATTTTACATTATTCAGGAACAAAACCTTGGGCTGGGGGTGTGGAAAAAGCACAGATAGAACAATTAGACGATATTTACAAAGAATATTGGCGTTATAGAGAATTAACGCCTTGGGGGACGTCATACTCACCTAAATAGTTTCCCCGTCACTAACTTTTCATGAATGACTGTAGGAGAGTAGGAAGAATTTGTTTTCTTCCATTAGACCTTGCATAACCTAATCTAATTGGTAATTTTGTTGTCAAAACTCGTCTCCGTTCCTCACGTACATCTTAGTACGCTGCGGTACTCGACTTCGTTTTTCCTAAAAATTCCTCAATTATCTTTAGGTTATGCAAGAGGTCTATTACAATTTTGGCTTTAAACATAATTGGCGTAGCTCATTTTCAATTGTCGAGCCAAAATATTTAGCTAGTGGTAAAAAACTATACTTAGTCTCTTGTATTATTTTCTTTATTTTTTCAGATGGTTTAATTTCAATTGTTTGCATATTATGGATTCGATCACACAATTTAATAAGCAATATGTCATATTTACCTTGAAGCCATAACGACTCTACCATTTCCTTTGAGCTAATTTTTCGATCCATTTTTATTCTAGTTAAGTCCTGAACTTGACTGGCAACTAACTTACCAAAATTATTGGCAATTATTTTTTCAGTAATCTCTGTATCTTCAATCGTATCGTGTAGTACACATGTAACCAGTAAATCTGTTCTAAAAATTTTATATTCTCCCGTGAAGTATAGTTAGTAAAAATACAAGCAACTTCAATTGGATGAGAATAAAAAGGTTCCCCTGAATCTCGCTTTTGCTTACCATGGTACTCTTTGGCGTAGTAAATAGCTTTTTTTACTTTGAGAATATCTATCGTATCTGTCTTGTCATGTAACAGTAATAGTTTATCTAGTAACTTATTTGAATAGCAACAAGTTTCGAATTTTGATTTCCAACAATTAGCCTCTTTCATACAATTTTATTTTTATTTATTACTATTGTAAATAAAACATATAAAAAACCATTTCGTAAGATAGAAATTCAGTGGCAAAAAAAGCTTGCTATTTTTACCGGCATTTATAGGAGGGTAAAATGCTTAATAAATCGTTGCATTGTATTGCATTTAAAATGATAATAAGTACTTATTATCAAATCTATAAAATAGTATTATGGACATTTGGAAATTGAGCAACATTGCTAACTCGTACAGTGAAACAAAGGAATATAGGTTTAACAATTATGTTGTTAATCCACATATCAAAAATTTAATAGGTAGTGCAAAAGATAAGGCCCTATTAGAGGTAGGATGTGGATTTGGTAGGTACTTAGAGATTTTTTCCAAAGAATGTCCACTAAAATTAGTAGGATGTGATCTTTCTTATTATCAAATAGAATTATGTAAACAATACATACAAAATAATAATATTGGGCTACATGTATTAGATTTCTCTGATTCTGCCAGCCCTGAGATAGTAGGTCAAGGTGAATATGATATTGTTTTCAATATTTTTGTAATTTTATACATAGATACTTTAGAGAAACTTAAAGCATTTATTACAAATTGTTATAAATGCTTAAAAAAAGGTGGAAAGGTTTTAATATGTACTTTAGATATTTTAAGTGCTTCATTTTACCCAGAGGTTTTTAGTATATTAAAACTTCCTACAAGACCTTTGCACAACAATAAATATAGTGATGGTTGTCCAATAGAAATAAGTATCACAAATGATTGTGTGGTAACGTCTTATCAGAGAGATTTTGATACTTTAAAATCACTAATGACAGAAGTAGGCTTTAAAAATATAAAAAAGTATGATTTATTTTTAGATAAAGTTGCTTTACAGGTTTTTACAGATGAGGAATTAAATATTATAAAAAAGTCTAATATACTTCTACTTATAACAGCAGAAAAATTAAATGATTAGTAACATTGGTATTAAAATTACTATGTTAAAAATCTTTACAATATCTTATTTAAGTAATGAATATGTTTAATACTCTTGATCAAGATGTTCAATTAAATATTGAGCAAGTAAAATGGAGAGAAGTTAGAGATGTGGTACATAGGTGCAATCCTACATTAGCAGAGAAATGCGATAATATTAATAAAGATGCGGAATATCCTTTATTCAAAATGTACTATCCTTATGGTGCATTTATTGTTGATAAAGGAGAATTTTACTTACCAACTTTAGATGGTAAAACAATCTCTATAGAAGATAAGCGTATTCCACCAATTTTAAAAACAAATCTAGGGTATAGCCAAATCCCCTTATCCCTTATTATTGATAAGGCTAGTGAAGTCTTTGTTGAAGCGCAAAATAGAGTAATCTCACTTAACTTTCTTAACATAGGGGAAATGTTTGGTTTATTTGAATTAATGAATCTATTCGGTCTAGGATCCCAACACTCTTCGTTAAATACTCCTATTTGGAATATATCAGCTGGAGCACGTTCGACATTTATGATTCCAAGCATTTCTAACATGATCAGTTATACTAGAATCAAAAAAAAATTCGGTAAAGATATTCATGTTCCTTGTAATATTACAGATCATTGGCAAACATTTGTAGATATTCACAAATATAACTGCAATACAAAATCTTGGTATAATACAGTCTTAGTCTTCTCAAGTGGGTGGTTTTTAGATAAAAATAATCATGCATATATTGAATTATATAAATACTTAGTTAGTAAATGTTGGCAACAATTTCAGTTATTAGAGGATTTTACGGAATTCAGTTTGTTATGGTCATTTTTTATACATGCCATTAGTAAACGTAATTTAAAACCAAGACCCTACTTAATTGATACTATAAAACATTTGATTTTGATTGCTAAAGGTTTAGGTATCGCATTTAAACCAACTCCCAATGATACAGCACTACCAATGAGTTTAATACAACAAGTATATAAGGATGATTATCGTTTAAAAGATTATATACCAACTATTATGCAACCAACAAAGCTTACAAAAAAAAATAGAGTTTATTATTCTCTTAGCTATCCTAATTTACGTGATAGTTCACCCTATTTAAAAAATCCTCCCAGTATAATTGAAGATCAAAGAGAAATAAAAAAATTATTAGATATATTAATAAATATTATCCATCAGATTGATACTTTGAATACTAATTCACTTAAAAATATAAATTTTGAGCTGTTTCATTCTAATAATGATCCATTTGGTCAAATATTACCTAGCAGAACTATACCAGAAACAGATTCTAGATTTCTAGAATCTGCTTCTAATGAAGATAAAAGATTATTCTGTTCTTCATCTAGCTTCTTCAATGGTTGTATCGCTATATATACTACAAACTTAACCTAAGGTGTTATGAGTAATACTGAGCATAAACAAAAAATATTACCAGTCTTGCAAACTATAGTAGATAGGTTAAAGGTTTGTAAGGATATCAATTTAACAGATGTAACATTTGTTTGTATACAACATCTTCTATTTACAACAATTGACCTAATAAAATCTCTTATCATGCTCGGTGCCAAGCCAAGCAACATTCATATAATGGGTAAAATATATTCAACTTGTCCAGAGGTGGTAGAGCAAATTATAAAATTAGGAGTAATACACTATCATTGTACCCAACCCCAACAATTGGGTAATTTCAATGATTGCTTTAATAAAGATATAGCTAATATGTGGAATAAGGTTAGCAATACCTTAATCAATACAAAATCTAATAATATTATTATCCTTGATGACGGTAGTAAGTGTATAACAAATATTCCAAAATCTTTAAGTGACAATTATACAGTTTTTGCTGTAGAACAAACATCTTCAGGTATAGCTCACATTAAAAAAACTAACATTACTGTACCCGTAGTTAATGTTGCTTTTTCTGCTGCAAAACAATTATTAGAATCTCCAATGATTGCAAGAGCTGTTGAAATCAAACTTGATAAATTCTTGTCACTACGTAGTAGTGGTCTTACGTCAGGAGTAGTCGGACTTGGAGTAATAGGAAGGGCTGTTGTTCAGAAACTTTTATCGTTTAATCATAAAGTAATAGTTTACGATAAGATCAAAGAAAAATGTAATTTCATAAATTCCGTTAAGGTTGCTAATAGTACTCAATTGCTATTTCAGGAAGCAGATTATATTTTTGGTTGTACGGGTGAAGATATTAGTATTTCTATTAATATAAATGAGATACAAGGAATCAAAAATTTAATCAGCTGCTCATCACAAGATATTGAGTTTCAATCGTTACTTAAAATCATTCAAAATAATTATCCCAATATGATCTCAGATGTACTAAGTAATCTATGTTTACCTTTAGATAATGGTATAATTAAAATATATAGAGGCGGATATCCGATAAATCTAGATAATTCTGGCGAATCTGTGCCAGCTCAAGATATACAACTTACTCGTGGATTGTTATTAGGTGGGATTATACAAGCTATATTTCAATTAATTCAAGAACCTAAGCTGGAATCTAAACAATATATGCTAGATCCTAAAATACAGAAGTTAATAGTACAAGAATTAATGATAAATAGACTAAGCCAGATATCGGATGAGTCGTTAGTTATGAACTTTTTGGACGAAGAATGGATCAAAAATAATTCTATCGGGTGTTCTACGAAGAAACCTATTATTTTCCCAGAAAGTTTATTTAACGTAACTTAAGATTATTTTAGAAACTCACCTTACGCATGGCATTTAAAAAGGTCATGAAAATAGCTTAGCGTCATTGCGAGCCACCGTAGGTGGCGTGGCAACCCATTTCTAATCATTTTTCTGGATTGCTTCGTCGACCTTACGGTCTCCTCGCAATGACGGTTTCTCAATTATTGTTTTCTTAAACTAACGCTTATGGGGGGTATGCGTAAGGTGAGTTAGAAATTTAAATTATCAAACCTTTCGCTTGTGATTTCCATAACTTTTTGTACAGTTTACTGTTTTTTAATAGTTCCTCATGCGATCCATCTTCGACTATACTACCCGCATCAAAAACTAGAAGTCTATCCATATTCAACAAAGTCGATAACCTATGAGCTATAACTAATACAGTTTTATTTTGCATTAAGTAAGATAGAGAATCTTGTATTAAGCTCTCAGTTTCACTATCTAAACTGCTTGTTGCTTCATCAAGGATTAATATAGGAGCATTCTTTAATATTGCCCGGGCGATTACTATTCTCTGTCTTTGACCACCTGATAAATTATTACCCCTTTCACCGCATAAGCTTTGGTACCCTTCAGGCATGGCGGCAATAACTTGATGTATATGAGCTGCTCTTGCCGCCTCTATTACTTCTTCTAAGCTAGCATCTTTTTTTCCATATCTAATATTATCGATAATTGTCCTATGAAATAGGATTGGTTCTTGTGGTATTATGCTAATATTATCTCGCAAAGAGTCTTGAGTTACATATCTAATATTTTGCCCATCAATTAAAATTTCTCCTTGGTCTATATCATGCAACCGTGTAATAAGATTGATAAAAGTTGTTTTTCCTGAGCCAGAAAATCCTACTAATCCGACCTTTTGTTGACTCAAAATTGTAATAGATTTATTCTCAAATAAATTATTATTATGGTAATATTTAAAACTAACATTTTTAAATGCTATCTCACCTTTTGCAACCCTTAGAAGATGGGGATTATCAATATCTTTTATAATATGAGGTTTCATCAATGATAAAGTTTGATGAAAAGAGCCAAATTCTTCAAACATATCCCCTATTTCTTGCGTTAAATCCCAAATTTCAGTAGTAACAGCCATACACAAAGTAAGTATCAAGACACAATCTCCTATAGTTATTTGCATTTGACTACGAAGCTGTGCCAAATAATAAATCATGATAAAAATCATTATAGCACAGATTATTCCTAGTACGTTACGTAGCTTCCACATGAAAAACTGCATAATTTGTTCATTGACTATCGCATTATCTATTCTTGCTTCTAGATTTTGACGTTCAAATCTATGAGAAGTAAACATTCGTACTGTACTAATATTGGCTATCAAATCCACAATCTTACCGGCAACTATTGATTTACTTCGGGCATAATTTACTGAATATTTATTTACTGTACTTGAACAAATAACAGTAATTCCTATAAAAACACAAATAAATATCAGGAATATAGTGAAAAATATTTGATGAACCGAGTACATGGCTACTAGAGAGAAGACAATTACAGCTAACTTATATATAATTTTCTCACCAAATAACGATAGAACCATTTCAAAAGATCTAGAAGCTTCAGTAATACGATTGGTAATATAACCAGCCAGGTTTTCTTGAAAAAATTTATGATTATGATACTGAGTATAATTATACATCTCATCTAGTATCTGTCCTTTGATATAGGGTATTGTTTTTAGATAAACATAATCATAAACCCGCCATATAACATTGACACCCATCCACCAAACTGCATATATTATTGCCCAATACATCATAGAGGAAGGTAGATATTTAGCTTCTTCATCAGAGAAAGACTCTAGCAAATTTATAATCTTTTGGAGCAATACACCATCAATAGTAGGTATCATTCCCAACATTATGCATAACAAACCTAAAACGATTAGTTTAATTTTTCTTTTCTTTAAGAAATAGAAAAATAGCCTTATTGACGAGTTTGAAAAATCAATATTTCCTAGCACTACACACACCTCATTATAAAAAAACTAATTATACTAAAATTAACCTAATAACAAACCTTGCCACTTTACTACAAAACTGCTATAAAACAGTACAGAATATCTGAAGTTATCTAGAATGAAAGAAAAAAACATACCTATTTTGAATAGCCTAACTAAGAAAGCTACCAATTCATTAGATACTGATAATAATCCTTTTTTTAATGTTAGATATATTGGTCAATCAACGACTCTAATTACTGAATCTATCCAAAAAGGTTTTGATGTTGCACAGTTATCTAATGGAGACATTACAGTTACGGAAATTAAAACAGTAAATGTTCACTATAATTGGGATCCTGTTAAACAAAAATTTATTAAAATAAACCAAAATTAGAATTATATACTAAATATACTTAGTGTATGTATAATATAGTGTATACTATAATAGACCTCTTGCATAACCTAATCTAATTGGTAATTTTGTTGTCAAAACTCGTCTCCGTTCCTCACGTACATCTTAGTACACTGAGGTACTCGACTTCGTTTTTCCTAAAAATTCCTCAATTATCTTTAGGTTATGCAAGAGGTCTAATGAATGACTCGAATAACTTAATTTATGAGGATAATATGATACTGAAGAATATAATAGCCATCATTGCTGCCATCCTATGTTTTAGCCTGTCAGTATGCTTTGCCGCCGCTCCAAATAGCAACAATCCGGATAATACGGCGATATTAGCTACTTCCATTGACACACGAAACGCTTGGGCAAGACCTTCCATATCAACTACTATTGGCAAACGTAATAATTCTGCAATATATCTTGAAATAGTTAATAATTCTGATACAAATTATAATTTAGTAAATGTTTCTTCCGAGGTCGCTAACAAGGTTGAATTACATAAAAGTTTTGTTGACGAAAAAGGTGTTAGCAAAATGGTACAACTAGATAAGCTAGTCATTCCAGCGAAAACTAGTGCTATTTTACAGCCAGGCGGTATGCATATTATGCTTTTGGATTTAAAAACTACACTAAAAGTTGGTGATAAATTTGATTTACTTTTATATTTCGATAACAACATTAAGAAAGTTGTACAAGTAGAAGTAAAGACCCAATAAATAATTATTTTGCATTAGCCACTACTTTAAAAGTTATTTAAACAATTTTTGAAGTAGTGATAAGTCATTATAGTCAACTCTAAGGAAATACAGCCCACATGCCGGAGCCTTTGCTCCGGCTATTTCTCTTTTTTTAGCATTCAGAACTCTTTGGATATCATCTTCCTGCCATATATTTCGTCCAACTAATACTAAACTACCAACAATATTTCGAACCATATTATGTAAAAAAGATCGAGCAGAAAAATATATTTTTATTTCTTCATTTTTTGGGGTAATAATTAATTCGGATAAGGTTTTTATAGGTGACTTTGCTTGGCAAAATTTGCCTCTAAATGAGCTAAAATCATGATGTCCTATGAGGTAGGAAGCCCCGCGTCTCATTGCTTCAACGTCAAGAGGTTGTTTTATCCACCAAGCACGATTTAAATCTATTATAACTTGGCTAGGTCTATTGATAATTCTATAGACATAATGACGTTCTAAAGCAGAAAATCTTGCATGAAAATCTTTGTCTACTAGAACACAATCAACTACCGCTATATTATAATCTCTCACAAAATAGTTGATAGCCTGCATAACTTTATAAGGACACATATATTTCACTAAATCGAAATGTGCTACTTGCCCTAAAGCATGAACCCCTGCATCAGTCCTGCCAGCTCCATGAACCGCTACTATTTCACCAGTAAATTTATGGATACCATCTTCCAGTGTTTGTTGAATAGATAAAGCACCTTTCTGCTTCTGCCAGCCAACAAAAGCAGTTCCTAAATATTCAATAGTAATTTTATATCGATAAAAATCTAAATTCTTATCGATCTGCAAAATTGATGAATTATCATGATCTTTAATATCATTATCATGCATACTCAAATGATTGCCTCTTTTTGGTTCATAATCTACATAAGAATATGTTATAATGGGTCTTTTTCTTTTTTGCAAAGGCTAAGATGTCTACAATAGTTCCAAAATCATTCTATGAAAGAGATACGCTTATTGTATCACAGGAACTACTGGGCAAGGTTCTGTGTTTTGGTAATATAGAGGCACGAATTATTGAGACAGAAGCTTATGTTGGAGAAGATGATCCTGCTTGCCATGCAGCCAGGGGGATAACACCTCGTACAAAGCTTATGTATGGTTCTGCAGGTAATGCCTATGTATATTTAATTTATGGTATGTATTATTGTTTAAATATAGTGACAGAAAAACCAGGGTTTCCAGCTGCTGTATTAATTAGAGGAGTATATCAATACAAACCTTCAGCAGTTTTACTTGATGGGCCTGGTAAATTATGTCGTACCCTTGGAATTAATAAAACCCAAAATGGTCAAGATATGACTAGTAATCAATCCTTTTGTGTTATTGACGTAGGTGATACTCCTCAATTTATTATTACCCCTAGAATTGGCATTAGCAAAGGTACCGACAAACTTTGGCGTTATTTAGTACGTAAGTGATCACATACATTGGCTCTGTCCAAAAAACTGCGTAAATTTCCAAAATTAGGTCTATTGCTAAAATACCACACGAAATTAAGGGGTATTAACCATCAAAACCATATCTAATGCCAGTGAATTATTGAACATTGTTTTTATTAAGAACAATAAATATATTTTAATAAAAAATTAGTTGACTATTCAATGCAGGTTATATTTAATTCTTTAGATGAGTGAATGACAGAATATGGGTAAAAATGTCATTGCGAGAAGGCGTAAGCCAACGAAGCAATCCTGTTTTGTCCCCCTTGTGTAAAATGTCATACCTGCGTAGGCAGGTATCTAGATTCCGCACCGAAGCGGAAATGACAGATTATAGCTAAAGATGTCACCCCTGCGTAAGCAGGGGTCTCAGATTCCCGCCTACGCGGGAATGACAATAGTAGGCGAGAATGACAGAATAAAAATTATTTTTCTTATATCACTTAGTGCAGCGATAAAATACTATATACTAAACATATTAACACAAAATATTGAAAAAATATGAGCTATCAGAAGTCAACAACAAAATCAGAGCAACTATGAGTAAAGTTGTTCAAGAAAATACCAGGATTATCCCTAATCGGCAAACTAGCCTTACCAAAGAACAAAAAGAAGCTGTTGGGCTGTTGTCAATAGGAACATTCCTTGAATATTTTGACTTAATGCTATATGTCCATATGGCAGCGTTTCTTAATCAGTTATTTTTTGAACCTACTGATCCTCACACAGCCTCTTTAATGTCGGCTTTTGCCTTTTGTTCTACCTTTGTTTTCCGACCTGTTGGGGCAGTAATATTTGGCTGGTTAGGTGATAATATCGGGCGTAAATCTACAGTGATCATGACAACTTTTATGATGGCATTTTCGTGCCTTGTTATGGCTAATCTGCCTACTTATGCCCAGATAGGAAGCATAGCAGCTTGGATACTGACAATATGTCGTATTATGCAAGGTATGTCTTCTATGGGTGAAATAATAGGGGCCGAACTTTATTTAACGGAAATAATCAAGCCTCCAGCCCAATACGCAAGCGTGGCACTGATAGGGGTTTTTTCTTCTCTAGGAGGTGTAGCTGCTTTAGGCGTTGCATCACTTGTAACTGTGCATGGTTTTAACTGGCGTCTGGCATTTTGGTTTGGTGCGGCAGTAGCAGTGATTGGTTCTGTTGCCAGAACAACCTTGCGAGAAACCCCAGAATTTGCTGATGCCAAACGTCGAATAAAAAAATTTTTTAAAAAACTAATACTGATACAGCTTGCTTAAAAGATAATCCGATGTGGCAAGAAAAAGTTGATAAAAAAACTATCATAGCTTTCTTGTTATTACAATGTGTTGCACCAGTATGTTTTTATTTTGCCTATGTTTATTGTGGCAATATTTTAAAGACTTCTTTTAATTACACAACTTCTGAGGTTATCCATCATAATTTTATTGTTTGTCTAATACAATGTTCAATTGTGTTGATATTAGCGAATTTAAGTTACAAAATCCATCCATTATTAATCATGAAAGTTATACTAATAGTATTTTCTATTTTTATGTTATTTTGTCCATATTGGTTGAGTAATCTTCATTTGCCATTTGAGCTATTTTTAGTTCAATCATGTATTATTTTGTTTGGACATTGTGATGAACCTGCTGTTCCTGTTTTTTTATAAGAACTTTCCTGTTTTTAAACGTTTTAGCAGTGTTAGTATGATACGTGCGGTATCTCGGGCTTTGATGTATGTAATCACTGCTTTTGGTTTTATTTACATTACTGACTATTTTGGTCATTGGGGATTATGGATTATTATGGTTCCGACAATTATCGGTTTTGCCTACGGATTATTTTATTTTGATAGATTGGCAAAAAAGTATGGTGATTTACCTATTGCTTTTAGAAACACGGCTACTTATTCCGAAGAAAACAATTATTAGAGTTAGTTATGAGTAAAGTTGTTCAAGAAAATGCCAGAATTATCCCTGATCGCCAGACTACCCTTACTAAAGAACAAAAAGAAGCTGTTTGTTTACTTTCAGTGGGGACTTTTTTGGAATATTTTGACTTAATGCTATATGTCCATATGGCAGTTCTTCTAAATGAGCTATTTTTCCCAAAGACTGATCCACATACTGCTGCTCTCCTTTCTGCTGCCGCTTTTTGTAGCACCTTTATCTTTAGACCATTTGGTGCTTTTTTATTTGGTTGGATAGGGGATACTGTTGGTCGTAAGGCAACTGTTATTGTAACAACCTTTATGATGGCTATTTCTTGCATTATTATGGCTACTCTTCCAACTTATGCCCAAATTGGCGTTACAGCTGCTTGGTTAGTTACAGTGTGTCGCATTATTCAAGGTATATCATCGATGGGTGAAATAATGGGGCTCAAATTTATTTGGTTGAAATTTCAAAACCACCAATACAATATCCAGTTGTAGCGTTGATAGTAACTTTTTCTACTTTAGGTGGATCTTTTGCTTTAGCTATAGCATCGTTGGTAAATTTTCAAGGATTTAGCTGGCATAATGCTTTTTGGATAGGAGCAGTGGTTGCTTTAACGGGCATAATTGCGAGAACTGCTTTGCGGGAAACACCAGAATTTGCTGATGCAAAACGACAACTAAAAAAGCTTTAGCCCCAGCTTTGGATAAGCTAGGCATAGATACAAAAAAACTAGAAGATATGCCTGTTTGGAAGGGAAAAGTTAAGAAAAAAACTGCACTTGCGTATTTTTTAATAGAATGTGCTTGGCCGGTATCCTTTTATTTTACATATTCTCATTGTGCCAATGTTTTAAAAAACTCTTTTGGCTATAATGCTGAGCAAATCATTCATCAAAATTTTATAGTCTCAATGGTGAATCTAGTATCCTATATAATATTGACTTATTTATGCTACAGAATATATCCGTTGATAATCCTTAAAATTAGGTTGGTAGTATTTTGGGGTTTTATTCTTATATGTCCATATTTATTAGACAATGCTGCTAGTCCATTTGATATACTTTTAATCCAGTCATTTTTTATTATATTTAGACCTGATGCTTTTCCAGCTGTTCCAATTTATGTTAAACACTTTCCAGTCTTTAAACGCTTTACTTACACTAGTTGGTTATTTGCCTTATCGCGTGCCTTAATGCATATTGTTACGTCTTTTGGGCTTGTATATTTGATAGAATATTTTGGTCATTGGGGATTATGGGTTATTATGATTCCAGTGAGCTTAGGGTTTGCATTTGGGTTACTTCATTTTGAGAAGTTGGACACAGAGGCTGGGAATCACCCTCAAAAATTATCTCGTGATACTTTGGTAAAAGTTGGGGAATAGCTAAACTTTGATAGCACAATTTAATTAGACTTTGTTTTATTATCTGTGTTTCTAGGTACATAGAAAAACTTACAAAGTTTATTAAAGTTTCCTCCAGTATCTTTCTAACTTTTTCTGGCGATTTAGCACCAATAGTTTGCATATTATGAAGTCGGTCAAATAACTTAATCAATAAAACATCATCTTTCTTTTGTTGAAATAATATATTCAATGTTTCTGCCGCACTAATCTTCCCATAAGACTTCACCCTAGTCAAATCTACCACTTGACTGGCAATTCGCTTGTCAAAGAGCCGAGTAATCATATCTTCGGTAAGAGTTGTATCCTCAATAGTATCATGCAGTAAACTAGTAATGATCATATCAGTCCTGAAGTGTTTTGGTACCTTTAATGCTGTATATTCGGCAACCATATACGCCACCTCTATCGGATGGGAGTAATATGGATCGCCGGATTGTCGCATTTGGCTACCATGATACTTTTTGGCGTA
>NZ_MWZE01000020.1 GCF_002259525.1 Rickettsia endosymbiont of Culicoides newsteadi
GAATTTTGGAGTATGACTCAATTACCGATTTTGATCCCTACTTCCCTACATTGTTACAAAAATTGTAGGGTACTATGGATTAGCATATGCTTCTCATTCTGTATATAGGGTAGATCCATACCATTAATTCAGGAGAATTTGGTAGCAGGAGCGACGAGTAACAACGTCACCAACTTCTCATCAATTGACTATAACAATATCAACAACCTATTCGGGGCTATAATATTGCTCGGCTACAACACCTAATAACAATTCCGGATGCTCCCCTGTTCCTAAGCTATTTTCTGTCAGCTGTGTTTGCCCTACTTGCATTGAGGATTGCTCCTTAGATAGCAGCTTTACTTCTCCTATCACGACATCTAATTTTTGATCCATTTCCTTTAATTTCTGTATAATAAGTTCCAGAATACCATCCTGCATATCCTGTTTCAATTGTTGTATTCCTTTGGAGATATTTTGGTTTTCTTCTAGCTTTGTACCAGTAACAGGTAATTTTTCTTGTATCGAATCTATTCCTTGATCGCTCTTCTTAGATAAGGTTTCTTCAGCCTGGGCTTCTTCAGCTCGTACTCTATTTTTTTCTAATATTTTATATATACTTTCTCGTATGTTATAGTCTATCTCGTTAGTAGACAAAGTCTTGTTTTTATGCAAATTTATTTCCGTCAAGGTGTTGTTTTTCCTTATAGCTTTTAGTATCAACCTAGCTCCCTCATTGCCTATCTTGTTGTTGCTCAAATCTATATACGTTACAGAACTATTTTCTTCTAAGAAATGTGCTATCAACCCAGCACCCTCATTGGTTATTCTGTTGCTGTCCAAGTCTATCTCCGTTACGGTGTTATTATACTTCTCTAAGGCTTGCAATAATAACTTAACTTCCTCATTGCCTATCCCGCTCTTATACAAATCTATTTTCTTAATATCTACTCCTGCACGCATATCTTTAATAATGTCAGTAAGTCTAGTCATAATATTTGCCTTATAAATTTAATGTTATCCTTTTCGTTGAGACAAATAGCTACAGTCAATACCGAGCCTCTTTTTATAAAAAGATATATTCTATATGATATAGAAATATATTTGATATGTAAAGTATTTTTGTGAAAAAAATTATTGGAAATATCAAGTTTAGTGACAATTATGTAATGATTATTTTCAGATATTTTCTTTTAGCCAAATTAGAAATTTTTTAAACCAACTAGCATCATTATTATCATTAATATCAAAATTATTCTTTTGTATTTTTAAAGATTGGGTTTTTACCATACCTATAGCAGTGGAATATATATGGGGATTATAATCTTCAGCAAAACCTGGTAAAATTTCCGGTTTACCAATTCGTACTTGTTTCTCAAAAATTTTACTTGCTAGTTCTTTTACTCCCCGGAGCATCGCTCCTCCACCAGTAATAACAATGCGGTAGGCGATCATATTACCTGCCACAACTCTATCGTGCTGGGCTTGAACCATCAATAATATTTCTTCTACTCTTGGACTGATGACGCATGCAAGATATTTTAAGGTAATTGTTGGTCTACCACTGTCAGGAATTTCCATTTCAAAATCTTCTAAATTAATAATATTATCTTTATCAAGAGAAGATGGCATGGCATTACCATAGAGAATCTTAAGTTTTTCTGCAACGTTCAGGCTTACTGAGAAGACTTTTGCTATGTCAGATGTAATATGAAAGCTACCTATATCTATGTAGCTTGTATATATTAACTTGCCTGAGACAAACACGCCAAAAGAGGTAGTTCTTGCCCCCATATCGATTATGATAGAGCCAAGATTTTTTTCATCTTCTGAAAGACAAGCAATTCCTGACGCATAAATTGCTAATATAATATTATTTATTTCCACATGACATTTTGCAAAACAATTGGTAATATTCATCAGCATATTAAAATTTGCTGTGATAATATGTAATTCACACCCTAATTCTTTGCCAAACATTCCGATTGGATCTTCAATAGCATTATTATTATCAAGAGTAAATTCTATAGGGAAATAATGAATAATTTCTTGGTCTTTAATTTTGAATTCCAATAAGGCTTTTTTGATAAGTTTTTTGATATCTTGTGGTGAAATTGGCTGATTAGAAAGTTTTATTTTACTATTTGCATAATAAGACTTAGTGCCATAGCCTGTTAGTGATATAGTTATTTTTTTTATGTTTTTACCGCAATCTTTTTCTAATGCGTAAATCGCTCCGACTATGCTATTTTCCGCATCTTTTAAATCTAATATGACTCCTGATTTAATACCTTTTGAGTGATGCAGAACTTGGCTTACTATTCTTGCATCTTCTCTTTTATCAATATATGCTGCAATACAAGCTATTTTACTACTACCAAGGTCAAGAGTTAAAAAGTTAGACAATCTGGCTTTCATAATTCTTAATATTTTTCTATATAAAACTTACTCAAATCTCGTAAATCTATAGTTTTATAATTTTGATTAAATAATAGATTTTTCATATCCAATCCTGCAAGGTAATCTAAAGCACGATCAAACCCAGAATCTGGCATTTTAACAGTTATACCTTGCTCTAGATTTAAATTCCATCGTCTTTTCCCATAAAGTACCGAAGAGACAATTTTCTTAGCTAGTTCAGGGTATTTTGCTAAATCTTGAATTAATTTGTTAGTATAAATATTAGCATCCAATCCTACAACATGAGGAAGATTAGTGAAAGTACCTATATCAGTAGTAATTTTATATCCTTCTTCATCAATAAGTAAAACTTTCTCGTTAAATTGCCAGATAGCAATTGGCACTCTCTCAGTTAATCTTATGTAAATAGTATTAGGTAATCTTCTCTCAATAATTACAACATTTTTAATCCAAGGATTGCGTTGCAAATTACTCTTTATTGTTCCTAGGTCTAAAGAAAGAATAGGCGTACCCTTATCAGCATTTAAAGTTGCTAATATATCTTCTTCCTTAGTATTATATTGCCCTTCTATTAAAACATTTTCAAGTCTAAAGCTAATATCAGAAGTGAATTCATAAATATTTTGGATAATTTCTTGCCTTACAGGAACAAAATAGTTGGTAAAGAAAAATGAAGACAACAAAACTACTAGGGTAATTTTAATAAAAAATACCACTCTAATATACACCATTGCCAACTTTCGTCGTAAAGGTATATTGGCTTTTTTCTTCTTATTAGACGCTTTATTTCTCTTCATGTGTCAATACATGCTGTTTCTAAGATTCTTTCCACTAGCGAGCGGAAATCCATTCCCTGTAAAGCAGCTATTTCTGGTATAATCGATAAGGGAGTCATACCAGGATGGGTATTAATTTCTATAGTAAAAATTTCATTCTTACTTTCGTCAAAAATAAACTCTGCTCTAGCCACACCTCTACAATTCATGGTTTGATATATTCTTTCCGACTCTTCTAGTAACTCATTATATATATTTTGTGGTAATGGAGCTGGACATAAATGCTGGGCAAATCCATCAGTGTATTTAGTATCATAATCATAAAAACGCTGTTTCAGGAGTTTTATTTCCAATACCCCTAAGGCTTCGCCGTTTAAAACGGCTACTTGCATTTCTCGCCCCTTAATATATTCTTCAATCATTACCTGATCACCATAAGGAAAATCATAATCAGCAAAGTTAAAATCATCTTCAGCAAATATTACTTCAACGCCTATACTTGATCCCTGGGCAATAGGTTTTATAACATAGGGTCTTGGCATAGGATCGGCCTTAATGTTATCAGATTTATTAACGACAATATGCTTGGCTACCTTAATATCATTAGCAACAAACCATGCTTTTGCATGTATTTTACTAAATGCTAAAGAAGAAGCGAGAACCCCACTATGAGTATAAGGAATTCGCAAGATATTGAGTAAGCCAGGCAAACAACCATCTTCGCCATAAGTACCATGTAAACAATTATAAACTATATCCGGTTTTATCTGTAAAAGTACCGAGGCAATGTCTACTCCCATATCTATAAAAGTAACTTTATATCCACTATCTACCAAAGCTTTGTTAACTCCCGAAGATGATACTAAAGAAACTTCTCGTTCAGCCGACATACCGCCACCTACTACCGCCACATGTTTTTTTCCTTTATTACTCAATATTGTAACCTTAGAATTAGCAATAAAACTTGTTTGATATTTATGCATATTTCCCTATTCTTTTAATTTCCCATTTTAGATCAATTCCACTATTTTCAAATACTCTTTTTTTAACAAGATCCCCAAGATTTTCTAAATCACCAGCAGAGGCATTGCCATGGTTTATCATAAAGTTACAATGTAGTTGCGAGATGGAAGCCCCACCAATTTTGTATCCCCTCATGCCGGCTTTATCGATTAGTTGCCATGCTTTATGATTTTCTGGATTAGCAAATGTACTACCACCAGTACGTTCTTTAATTGGTTGGCTTGCTAGTCTATTTTTACTTATTTCATTCATTTTTTCTAGGATCATATTACTGTCCCCCATCGTTGTCTTAAATATAGCTTTGGTTATAATCAAATCTTGTGGTAAATTATTACCTCGATATTTAAAACCTATTTCTTCGTTAGGGATGGTAATAAAATTACCTCTAGAGTCTATTGCTTCAATTGCTAGGATAATATCTTTAAATTCCGAGTTATAGGCACCGGCGTTCATTACCACTCCACCACCTATAGTACCTGGTATACCACTTAGAAACTCAAAACCAGTAATTGAATGTATTTGACAAAATTTAGCAAGATTAAAATTAAGGCAACTACTTCCTACCGATAATTGCCCTGCCGGTAATTGGTGGTCTGGCATTAATTCTATATTGGTAAAATTCTGACCAAGTTTTATCACAACCCCCTCTATACCACCGTCTCTAATAATAATATTTGATCCAGCCCCTAAAACAGTTATTGGTCTCTGTTGTTGGTTTTGTGCGACAAAATCTGCTAAGCTTGATGAATCTAATGGTTTAAAAAATATCTCCGCAGGTCCACCAACTTTAAACCAAGTTAAATGACTTAAATTGTAATTATTTTTATATTCACCAGCTATTTGCATAATTATAAAATATCTACTTTACAGATTTATTTTAATTTTTGGATTGCTTCGTCGGCTTACGCCTCCTCGCAATGACGTTCTTGGGTAAATTGCTGATGCAAATTATTTGCCCAAGCAGAAATACTCCCAGCACCCATCATAATTATTATATCATTTGGCATAGCTTCCTTGGCAATAAGACCAGCTATATCCTGGTGATTCTCGATAAATGATACCATCGAATGAGATTTAGTACCCTTGATTTTGTCTACTAAATTTCTTCCCGTTATACCGTCTATTGGCTGTTCACCGGCAGCATATATATCTGTGATATACAGCTGATCAGCATCAAAAAAGCAAGTTATAAAATCATCAAACAAATATTTAACCCTTGAGTATCTATGTGGTTGGAAGATTGCTATAACTTTACTATTTTGCTTATTAGCAATATTTCTTGCCGTAGCAAGTGTAGCTTTTACTTCTTCCGGATGGTGAGCATAATCATCAATTATCGTAGCGTTATTATATTCGGCTACTTTAGTGAATCTGCGTTTTATCCCTTTAAAGCTATTAAATCCATTTTTAATAATTTTAATACCAAAATCAAGCTCTACGGCTATCGCGATAGCCGCAAGAGCATTAAGGATATTATGCCTTCCCGGAGTAGGTAAGGTGATGTGTTCGATAGTTGTTACCCCATTTACGTTAGGTAGACTAATTCGCACATCAAAAGTTGATGATTCAATATCAGAGTTTAAATTAAAGGCTTGTATGTTGGCATCATTTGAGTCTATTCCATAAGTTATGATTCTACGCTCAAATATGTCATTTACTAGTTTTCTAACAATTTGGTGATCAATACAAGCCACGGCAAAACCATAAAATGGTAAATTAGTTACAAAACTCTTAAAAGCTTTAATTAAACTATCAAAATCCTTATAAAAATCTAGATGTTCCGGATCGATATTAGTTATTACTGCGATCGTTGATGGTATGTGAATGAAAGTTGCATCAGATTCATCAGCTTCAGCTATTAGATAATTCCCAGATCCAAGATATGCATTGGTGGATATATTATTAATAATACCACCATTAATTAGCGTTGGGCAAAGCCCAGCCGCTTCAAATAAACAGGCAACGAGTGATGTAGTCGTAGTTTTGCCATGCGAACCAGAAATTGCTATGGAACATTTTAGCCTCATTAATTCAGCTAGCATTTCAGCTCGCCTAATTATTGGTATTTTTTTACGTATAGCTTCCTGAATTTCAGGATTATCTTTATTAATAGCCGACGAGACCACTACATATGAAACATCAGTAATATTCTGAGCTTGATGACCAAGGAAAACCTTAATACCATTATTTTCTAGTCTTGTGGTATTATAATTTTCAGCTATATCAGAACCTTGCACTTTATATCCGAGATTATGTAGTATTTCGGCAATGCCGCTCATACCAATTCCCCCAATGCCGATAAAATGCATAGTGTCAAGAGTCCCATTTATTTTTTTTAACTCTAATAGAAACATGTATATAATAATTAATTGTCTATCTCTTGCATAATCAGTTTTTAACTAAAGGTCAAGCTCTAATGATGAGTATACAACAATTATAGCGTACACTAAGCGTTATTAGAAAAATATTGTAAAAAATCAATGACGAAGTAATATTATATCTGATTATATACTCACCTTACGCATAAACTACATAACAATTTAAAAATTCCGGAAAAGTACAAAACATCATTGCGAGACCACGTAGTGGTCGAAGCAATCCACATTCATTAGATTGCTTCGTCGCTAATAAAGTAGCTTCTCGCAATGACGCCAAGCTATTTTCTATATTACTTTTAAATGCCATGAGTAAGGTGAGTAAATCATTATTTACATTGACTTCAATATCTATTATATCATACTTTTAACTTACAATTGCCACGACCACGTAGTGGTCTTGCTAATAGCGTCTGTACTCTTTTGGAATTTTTAAATTGTCATGAGGTTTATACGTAAGGTGAGATAGTAAATCTAAATACAAGGAATGCTACTGATGTTTCATCATAATAATTATTGGCTTAATATCTATAAACCTAAGGGTATCAGCTCAGCAAAGCTTGTTTCTATAGTTAAAAAAAACCTTTTAGGAGTTAAAGTTGGTCATTGCGGAACCTTGGATGTTGAAGCGGAAGGGGTATTACCTTTGGCAATTGGTGAAGCAACAAAGTTGGTACGAATTCTGGTAGATGCAAAAAAAACCTACATTTTTACGGTGCAGTTTGGTAAACAAACTGATACAGCAGATGCTTCAGGTAAAGTAATAGCTTTTACTGATCATATTCCTAACGAAACCGATTGTTATAATATCTGTAAAAAATTCATAGCTACGATTAAACAGCGTCCCCCTGCCTTTTCTGCGATAAAAGTTAACGGTGTTAGATCTTATAAATTAGCCCGAGAAAATTTGGCAGTAGAATTAACCCCTAGGAATATCCAAATATATAATTTGGAATGTCTTAATTTTGATCATCAAAATAATCAAGCTACCTATAGGGTGGAATGCTCTAAGGGAACGTATGTAAGGACTTTAGCAGAAGATATTGCTTTATCCTTGCAAAGTTTAGCATTTGTGCTAGAATTACAGCGTACTAAAGTTGGAATATTTACAGCATGTAATGCTATTAAATTAACAGAACTTGATGAACAAAATCAAGGAATAAAAGAATTTCTTGAAAAAAGAAGTATAAAAATTGAAGCAGTACTGGACGACATCCTGGTACTTGATGCTACTACTGACCAAGCTAAAAAAATTATTTATGGTCAGAAATGTTATTTTGATTGTCTTGAAAAGATTGAATTAGTTTGGATTCGATATCAAGACTCTCTGTTGGCAATTGGTAGCTTGAGTGAAAATTGCTTTAATTCTTTACGAGTATTTAACCTATAAAATAAATATGGAGATTACTGATGTCGGTTACAGCACAGCGTAAGCAACAATTAATTGCAGAATATGCTACTAAAGAAAATGATACTGGTTCTAGTGAAGTGCAATGTGCAATTCTAACTGAAAGAATCAGCAATTTAACAGAGCATTTTAAAACTAATCACAAAGATTTTTCCTCGAGAAGGGGATTATTAATGTTAGTTGGTCGTAGACGTCGATTATTAGATTACATCAAAAAACAAAGTTTAAGCAGATATTTGTCGTTGATCAATAAACTAGGAATAAGAAAGTAAAATAAAACCCGGCTAAAAAATCAAAAATTAGCCGGGTTTTTTTGTTAATTAAATAAGGAAAAAGAATGTTTGAAGAAATAGTTAAAACAATAGAATTAGGTGGAAGAACACTTGAATTAACGACTGGTAAAATTGCTCGTCAAGCTGATGGAGCAGTTATGGTAAAAATGGGAGGAACTGTCTTATTGTGTACTGCCGTAAGTGCCAAAGAGCCAAAAGAAGGAATAGGATTCTTTCCTCTTACTATCCATTATAAAGAAATGGCATTTGCTGCTGGTAAAATACCAGGGGGGTTTTTTAAAAGAGAAGGTAAAGGATCGGAAAAAGAAGTATTAGTCTCACGCTTGATTGATCGACCAATTAGACCATTATTTCACCCAGCTTTTCTTAATGAAACGCAAGTAATCTGTACTGTTCTTTCATATGACCCTGAGTGTAATAGTGATATACTAGCAATTATTGGAGCATCTGCTGCATTAGCTTTATCTGCAGCACCATATCAACATATAGTAGCAGCCAGCAGAGTCGGTTTGATAGATGGTAATTTTATCCTAAACCCTTCATTTAACCAGTTAAAGACTAGTAAACTAGACTTAGTAGTGGCAGGAACTGACACATCAGTTATGATGGTTGAGTCTGAAGCCGATCTATTGTCCGAAGAGCAAATGTTAGAAGCTATTGAGTTTGGTCACAAGGCATTACAGCCTGTAATCGAATTGATTAATGACTTAGTAAAAATTGCTGGAAAACCTAAATTACAGCCTACTAGCTTGTTCCCTGCTAGCTTAAAAGAACAAATTAGCAGCATAGTGCAAGAAGATATTAAGCGGGCTTTTGCTATTAAATTAAAACAAGAAAGACTATTAGCGGTAAAGAACATTTATGATATAATTAAGCGGCACTTTGCAGAAGATATTGCGAATAATAATCTTACTAACTCACAAATTGAATTTGCTCTTAAAGAAGTAGAATCAGAAGTACTGCGTCAGGACGTATTAAAGAAAAATACTCGTATAGATGGCAGAAAGCCTGCCGACATAAGAAACATAGCTTGTGAAATTGCGATATTGCCAAAAACACATGGTTCAAGCTTATTTACTAGAGGAGAAACACAAAGTTTAGTAGTTACTACACTTGGCACTGGTCAAGATGAACAAATTGTTGATAGTTTAGACGGCGAATATAAAGAGCGTTTTATGCTCAACTATATTTTCCCTCCTTATTCAGTAGGAGAAGCAACGCCAGTAAGGGCTCCTGGTCGCAGAGAAATAGGTCATGGCAAACTAGCATGGAGAGCCATTAACCGCATGTTGCCAACTAAAGAACAATTCCCTTATACCATTAGGGTAGTGTCAGAAATTACCGCCTCTAATGGCTCATCATCCATGGCTACTATTTGCGGCGGTTCAATGGCGCTTATGGATGCTGGAGTGCCGATCAAAACCCCTATAGCAGGTATTGCTATGGGCTTGATAAAAGAAGGCGATAAATTTGTAATTTTATCTGATATTATTGGGGATGAAGATAATCTTGGAGATATGGATTTTAAAGTAGCTGGTGGTACGGAAGGTATAACCGCCCTACAAATGGATATTAAGATATCTGGCGTAACATTTGAAATAATGAAGCAGGCTTTAGTTCAAGCAAAGACTGGTCGTATTCATATTCTACAAGAAATGGATAAGGCTATTAATAAAACCAATAACCATGTTAGCCAATACGCTCCTTGTATTTATAGCTTTAAAATTGATAAAGATAAAATTAGAGATGTTATAGGACCTGGTGGTAAAGTAATACGTGAAATTTGTGATACAACGTCAGCTAAAATTGATATAAGTGACGATGGTAATGTAACCGTTTCTGCGATAGGCAAAGAAAAGCTAGATATGGCAATTGCCAAGATTAAGTTAATTGCCATTGAACCTGAAATTGGCGGCATATTCAATGGAACAGTTGTCAAAATATTAGAATCCGGAGCGTTTATCAATTATTTAGGTAATCGTGATGGATTTATCCATATTAGTGAAATCTCTAAGGAACGTATTGAGTCTGTGTCTAGTGTTTTAAAACATGGTGATGTGGTAAAAGTTAAACTTATTGGTTTTGACAATAAAGGCAAAGCCAAGTTAACCATAAAAAATATTGACGCTACCGTTACTCCAAACGTTACGACTAATCATAAATCTGAGCCTTATAAAGATAACGCTGATATTAATAACAATAAACGGGAATCTGCCAAAAAATGGCAAAATAACAAACCATCTAATGAAGATGAAACAGTAACTAAAGAACGGAAATACTTTAATTAAGACTATTGACTTAATAAAAAATCAATACTAAACTTAAAGTTCTACTTAATTTAGGAGGAGAAGTTATGTCAAAAAAACCAGAAATATTGACAGATTATTTAAGAAATAATGCAGAAGGATTTTCACTTGCTTCAAAAGGACAGGAAAAAGGCATAGAAGATAATAAATGTAATTTTTACACGGATAGGCAAGGCTCCTCTCCTCAATATATTATGCAGACTTATTCTGTTGGCTCTTTAAATAGTGCATTTTCTAAAATGATTTTTCGTGAGGGACAAGACATTACTCAATTAAGAAGTTCAGGCGTATCTGTGCATTACATTATAGATACAGATGGTTTAATATATCAGTTGGTTCCGGATAGTAAAAGTCCTTGGGCTGCAGGAAAGGGATCTTTAAAAACCGGTAGTAAGTTAAATAAAGATATACCAAATGACATGAAGAATGTTATGAATGATTATTGCATAAGTATCATGTCTATAAATAGCGGTAAAGAACCTCTAACGGCAGAGCAAATTGAAGCTAACCTGTTGCTAACTAAATATTTACGTGATGAATATAAAATTGAGAGTGCGAATATAGTTGGTTTAGCAGATTGGGCTGTAGGAAGGCATATTGCACCTGGTCCATATTTTCCATGGAAAGAATTCTCTAAGCATAATTTGGGTTTATGGTCTGACGTAGAGCTTAAAGATTACCCTGAAGTTATAGTATCATGGAAGAAGAAAGCTGACTCTAAAGAGGTCGTAGAAGATATACAACAACAATTTGCAGAATTGGGAATGATAGGAATGACAAAAGGTGATGAAGGATATTTGGATTCTTCTACTTTGTCCAATATGCTTTCTTTCAATTTACATTACTTTGGATCGGAAATTATAAATAATCCTTATCTTAATAGCATGTATGATGAGCATCTTTGGCAAAATTCAAACGATCCTGATGCAAGAGGAGTATTAGGGGAGTGGAATGAAAATAGTCAAGCCGTATTAGATGATATTCTGAGTTAATTGTTTATGAGGTTAGAATCATAGTATGATAGGAGGCTGCCTACAATAACTAAAGTAATTCTATATTTGGCTCTTTTTGGCTGTGAATAAACATGATTTTTTTGAAATAGGCACACTATTCTTACAAAAATCATATCTATTCTCGCCGGAAAATATAGTCAATTCAGGAGAATTTGGGGCTAAGAGCGATGGAGCGATGCCTATAACTCGATAATCAAGTTTTTTTGCAGAGCTTATAAATAGTAGGTTGTTTGAAGGAAATTTGAATATATCCGAGTCACGACATCTATCTTTAAACGCAAAATCTGTCATTCCCGCTTCGGTGCGGAATCTATAATACCTCAGGGCATTTTTAGATACCTACTTTCGCAGGGATGACAACCATTATCCTATATTTCATTCAAATCTGCAAAAAACTTGATTATCGAGTCTTACCTGCCTCCTGTTCTAACTTTCGACAGCTGTGCTGTTTATGATTTTACATATGGATTTTCAGTTTTAGTATAAATAAATCTTATTGGAACACCTGGTAAATTAAAAGCTGCCCGCAAGTTGTTTATAAGGTACCTAGTATAACTATCAGTGATTTTTTCAGGATTATTGGAAAATAGCTTAAAGGTCGGTGGACGAATTTTTGTTTGAGTCATATATTTAATTCTAACACGTCTCCCGCCTTTTTGTAAGGGTAACGGATGCTGTTCAAGGGCAAAACCTAACCAATCATTCAGTTTACTTGTTGTAATTTTTTTATTCCATAAATTATAAATTCTGATAGATTCATCTAGCACCATATTAATATTATGTTTTTTTAAGGCTGATATGAATATTATTGGCAATCCTCTAACTTGTGGTAGATTGGTTTCTATCTTATAAGCAAATTCCTCTTTAAATTTATCCTGGTCTCTTCTCTCAATCAAATCCCACTTATTAACTACTATAAGCAAACTTCTGCCTTGATCTATAACATAATTGGCAATATTTAGATCTTGTTGTTCTAGAGGAGTTCGTGCATCAACCATCAGAATAACTGTATTAGCAAACTTGATGCTATTAATAGCGTCAGAAGATGATAATTTTTCTAAGGATTTAGTAACCGTTCCTTTTTTTCTTAAGCCAGCCGTATCAATTAATTTAAATTTATTATCATTATATAGCCAATCAATTTCTATAGATTCTCTTGTTATACCGGCTTCAGGTCCTGTTAATAATCTTTCATTGTTAATAATGCTATTAATAAAAGTAGATTTTCCTGCATTTGGTCGACCACTCACCACTATTTGTATATAGTTAGCTTTTATTGGATCGGTTAATTGGTCAGTTAATTCTTCCTCTCCATCTTCGTTTTCTAATTCTTCAGTTATTGCATCGTATAAATCTGCCATACCAACACCATGCTCGGCAGAAATTGGTACTACATTATCAAAACCAAGCTTGTAATATTCTTTAGCAAAGTCAAATCGTCCTTCACATTTATTAACGATTAACACAGATTTCTTATTATATCTTCTGATAAAATTAGCAAAAAACTGATCTTCAGGTAACACCCCCTCCTTGCCATCTACCACAAGACATAGCAAATCTGCCTCTATAATCGCTTCCATAGTTTGTTGCATCATTCTATATTCTAATTTTTCATCTTCTGCTTCTTCTAAACCAGGAGTATCAATTACCGTAAAATCGAATGAACCAATTTGTGCATCAGCGTATTTTCGGTCACGTGTTACCCCAGGGAGATCATGTACGATTGCCTTTTTCCTGATAGCTAAACGATTAAAGAGCGTAGATTTTCCGACATTGGGTCTGCCAATAATTGCCACAATTTTTTTAGTCATGTCACTTCATTTTATCATAATAACGCGTTAACACTAATATCAAATCATTTGAATATTAGCAATATTTGCTATATTATTAGCACTTAATTATATAAAGTTAAACAGTTTATTGTACCTATCAGGGATTTTGTATATAGTTATTCAAAATAACATTTTAAATAATATATAATGGCAACAATGAGTACAAATAACAATATTAATGATGTTGTAGAAATTACAGCACAAAGTGGTTCATCAATTTTTTCTCTGATATCGTCATCTGATATCATCGGAAAATTTGTTATGATAATTTTGGTAATTGCCTCAATCTGGGCATGGACTATTATTATAGATAAGATACTCCATTTAATTCAGGTAAGAAGGAAGATTGCAGTTTTTGAAGTTACTTTTTGGTCTGGAACAGTTTTAGACCAATTATATGAAACTACCAAAAGAACAATCAATAATCCTCTTGCTGCAGTTTTTGTAGCCGCGATGAATGAATGTAACCGTCAAAGTTCCAAAAACCTCACTGATGCACTTAAAATTAGTCATAAAGAGCGAATAATACAATCTATGTATTTGATCAGAAATCGTGAAATTGAAAGATTAGAACAAAATTTAGGTTTTTTGGCAACTGTTGCTTCTAGTACACCATTCATAGGATTGTTGGGTACTGTCTGGGGAATTATGCATAGTTTTCAGTCTATTGCAGCATCAAAAAACACCTCACTTGCTGTTGTTGCGCCTGGTATTGCAGAAGCTCTACTTGCAACGGCAATTGGCTTATTTGCGGCAATTCCGGCAGTGATTTTTTATAATTACCTTTCCTCGCAAATAATTAAGATTAACAACAAAATCGATGATTTTATTAATGAGCTTAGTTCTATATTATCAAGAGCTATAGATGAAGGAAAAATGTAATGGCAATACAATTACGCAACTTAGGTAATCAAAGAGCAAGAAGTAATTTAGTCAGCGAGATTAACGTTACACCACTCGTTGATGTTATGCTAGTATTGTTAATTATCTTTATGATAACCTCTCCAATGCTAGTATCAGGTATTAATGTTGATTTACCAGAAACAACTTCTAGCCCACTGTCAGGACAAGATGAGCCGTTAGTGATTAGTATTAACAATAAAGGAGAATTATATTTATTAGAATCTAAAATAGAAAGACAAAATTTGGCTAGCAAGCTAACTAATATTACAAAAGAAAAAAAAGATACTAGAATTTTTGTAAGAGGAGATAAAAATGTATCCTATGGTGAGGTAGTTAGTGTTGTAGCTGAAATCCATGCAGCTGGCTTTTCTAAAGTAGCACTAGTTTCAAATATTAAATATAATGAAAAATAATAATATTGTTTCTGTCTCTTTTATTTGCTCGGTAGTACTTCATTTACTAATAATTTATTTCTTTTTATTTGGTCTACCATCATTGTTTAAAAAGCTTCCTGAAGAGCAAGTAATAGTTTTTGAAATGTTACCGATTAGTAATCAATCTAATGTACCCAATAAAACTAAACAGCCTGAAAAAGCTATAGAGAATCAAGATGCAAAAAAGGTAGAGCAAAGTAAACCTGACTATGTAGAAGAGAAAAAACCTGTAGAGAAGGCTGTTGAAGAAAAGAAATTGGTAGAAGACAAACCGGTAGAAGAGAAGAAGTCCATTGAAGAGAAGCCTATTATTGAGGAAAAAAAGCCTATAGAAAAGCCTATTATTGAAGAAGAAAAGCCTCTAGAAGAAAAACCTATTATCGAAAAAAAGAAGGCCATAGAAGAGAAGAAACCTACAGAAGTGAAAAAGCCTACAGAAGTAAAGAAGCCAATTGAGAAAAAAAAGAAAATTCCTAATAAAAGTGACTTAGATTCTTTGCTTAAAAATTTAGAACAATCATCTGAAGGCTCTAATGCAAAGTCAAATAAACAAGCAAGAGCCAAAGAAAATAAAGAAACTCAGGAATCGAAAGGTTCATACGATGACACGTTAGCTCTTTCTATCAGTGAAATATCTTTAATTAAGCAACAAATAGAGAGATTATGGAGTAAGCCTATTGGGATACAAAATCTTGAGCAGTTAAGGGTAATTTTGTATATTGCTTTAAATAAAGATGGTAGTGTTAAAGAAGTAAAAGTAAAAGAAACAATATGCCCAAATATAACGAAAACAGCTTGTGACGCTCTATCTGACAGTGCAATGAGAGCCGTATGGCAAGCAAGCCCTATTAATAATCTAGACCCTCAGCGTTACGATAGCTGGAAAGAATTTAATTTTCTTTTTAATCCAAGTAATAGCAATAACTAAAATAATTCTATATTAGAAAATGAAAAAAATAAGCCATATCGTAAAAATAATGAAAATAGCTATTAGTGGATCATAAAAATCTGTTATATTTATAGACATAACCGAGTTTGGAATAACTTGTTATATCGAATTCGGGTTGTATATATGTTCGCAGATTTCAGAATAAGGAAGTAATTGATATGCAAAAATATTTAGACCCAACAAATGATAGTCTATTTAAGAAAATCTTTAGTGATCTGGAGAGGCTAAAAGAATTTCTTAATAGTATTCTTGATTT
>NZ_MWZE01000021.1:0-502 GCF_002259525.1 Rickettsia endosymbiont of Culicoides newsteadi
AAAAGAATTTTTCAAATTCACGGTGTAGATAAAAATGGTAAGACAATATTAAAGAAAAAATTAATGAGAGAGCAGGTTCTAACTTTTATGGCTAACGTACCAAAGTGTCTAGTAGGCATGGAAGCTTGCGGTGGAGCTAGCTATTGGGCAAGAGAATTAACAAAATTAGGTCATACTGTAAAACTAATAGCTCCACAATTTGTTAAGCCTTATGTTAAAACTAATAAAAATGATCAAGCAGATAGCGAAGCAATATGTGAGGCAGTAGCAAGACCTAATATGAGGTTTGTGCCTATCAAAACTGTAGAGCAACAAGATATTTTATTTATTCATAGGGTAAGGCAACGATTGGTAAAAAATCGTACTGCACTTGCTAATGAGATCAGGGGATTATTACATGAATTTGGTTTTGTTATACCGCAAGGAATTAATAAAATTATGACAAAATTAACTGAGATTTTAGATGAAGGAGCTTTAAGCCAGCTAAGTTATCGAACGTTTA
>NZ_MWZE01000021.1:563-16027 GCF_002259525.1 Rickettsia endosymbiont of Culicoides newsteadi
AGCTAGCCAGTATAGTAATCACCAACAACTAATGACGATACCAGGTATAGGGTTAATTACTGCTACAGCCTTAATAGCGTCAATAGGTAATGCTAGTTGTTTTGAAAATGGCAGGCAATTATCAGCATGGCTAGGATTAGTACCAAGGCAACATTCTAGTGGTGGCAAAGATAAGTTGCTTGGCATTAGTAAAAGAGGTGATATATATTTACGCACTTTGTTGATTCAAGGAGCAAGAGCAGTACTGAATAGTAAAATAAGATTTACCACGGAAGAGCAAAAATCTAAAAAAGATTATAGCAAGTTTACCGAGTGGATGTTTAATTTATCTGAACGAAATGGGCATAATAAAACAACTGTTGCAGTAGCTAACAAACTAGCAAGGGTGGTGTTTGCGGTACTCAGTTCAGGCAATGATTATACCGAGAGTAAAGTTTGTAGCTAAAGAATTGGTACAAACTAGTTGTTGACGAGATAATATTATAGGTAAATAGAAATTTAATAGATTCTAATCCGGAATATGCGAAAGAATGATAATATTGATGGTAAATAAGACGAACCTTAGCTTACGAGAAAACTGAAATAGTCAATGGCTCGTTAGAAGTCGATGAAATGATAAGTATAAGTTTGTAAGCCAGCGAATTCCATCAGGGCTATAGGGTGAATTTAAAGTAATTTATTAACTATAAGCCGGATACATGACTGCATTCGATTTTTTTGCTGTTATATATTATTTTTTTTCTTGCATTATCGGGTAGGTCCATACATGACTATACGTCAAAAGTATGGAATGGTGGAGGAGAAGATACTGTCCATTCGAGAGTATTAGCCCCATCGCCCCAAGGATTATTTGGGCATTTTTTGCCATATTTCAGAGTGTAAATAACAATGAATACAAAGTAAAGAGCCGCAATAAAGGAAATAACTGCTCCGATAGATGATACCATATTCCAGCCGGCAAAAGCATCCGGATAGTCCGGTATTCTTCTTGGCATCCCAGCTAATCCCAGAAAGTGCTGAGGGAAAAATGTCAAATTAACGCCGATAAACGTAATCCAAAAATGAATTTTGCCCATCATTTCAGGATATTGTCTTCCTGATATTTTACCAAACCAATAATAGAATCCAGCAAATGCAGTAAATAAAGCCCCAAGCGACATAGTGTAGTGAAAATGTGCTACCACATAGTATGTATCATGTAAAATTCTATCGATTGCCGAATTTGATAATATTATGCCGGTAACTCCACCAATAGTAAATAACAAGATAAACCCTATGGAAAACAACATAGGGGTTTCAAAAGTAATTGATCCTCCCCACATTGTGGCAATCCAGCTAAATATTTTAATACCAGTAGGCACCGCGATAATCATTGTACCAGCGGTAAAATAGATTAATGTATTGTATGAAAGACCAACAGTAAACATATGATGAGCCCAAACTATAAAAAAACCGACAAACCCTATAATTACCATAGCTATCACCATACCTAAATAACCAAATATCGGCTTACGAGAGAAAGTAGAAAGAACCTGACTAACTATCCCAAACCCTGGCAATATTACGATATATACTTCTGGATGACCAAAAAACCAAAATAAATGCTGAAATAATACTGGATCTCCGCCCCCTTCAGGTTTAAAGAAAGTAGTACCAAAGTTTCGATCAGTCAATAACATGGTTATTGCACCACCTAATACTGGAATTGCTAGTATCAGCAAGAATGCAGTAACCAGAATTGACCAAATAAATAGAGGCATTTCAAATAACCCCATACCATCGGTTCTCATATTAAAGATAGTAACAATCATATTGATTGAACCAAGAATAGAAGAAAGCCCTGTAATATGTAAACTTAAAATAGCCATATCGACTGCCGCCCCAGGATGTCCCACTAGAGTACTTAGAGGGGGGTAAAGCGTCCAGCCAGTACCTGCACCACCATCAACAAAAGCCGAAAGCATTAATAACATAAAAGCAGGAACAAGCAGCCAAAAACTTATATTATTTAGCCTTGGAAAAGCCATATCCGGTGCACCTATTAAAATTGGTACAAAATAATTACCAAATCCACCAAATAAAGCTGGCATAATCATGAAAAATACCATAATTATCGCATGAGCAGTAATTAATACATTATATAGTTGGTAATTTGCCCCTAATATATGCCCACCAGGCATTGCTAATTCTAGTCTAAAAATAACAGAAAATAACCCTCCAACAATCCCAGCAAATATGGCAAATATAATATACATTATGCCAATATCTTTGTGATTGGTAGAGAAAATCCATCTTTTTATACCTTTAGGGGTTTGGTGATGATCTGTTGTTTGATTCATAAATTATCCTTTTCTATCTAACTTCAGCAGCTTGTAGCTTATCTTTATCATTATAAACTTTATGAATTATTCGTTCATAATAATATTATCATTCCAATTAATATCATTATTATCGCAAATTACATCTGTAGAGGATACATTTAATGTTTTTGGTGTCTTTAGATATTTAATCTCTTCAAAAACAAAAGGAATAGATTTGCCAGTCCATCCTGGATTAGCAATTATTTGATTTATATCTTCATATGGCTTATGCACACTAAAGTGTAAATGTCTTACACCAGCATTTCCGGACATACCCTCAATACCTATTGGCTCATATTTTTTTACTACTTGACCATTTTTAACTAATATTTTAGATAGGTGTCCATACAAACTAATATAAATACCTTGATGTACTATCCTAACGTGGTTGCCATAACCACTTCCACAATCATCTAATGTAATATTTGAGTAATGAGGATTATTGCATTTATCATAGATATAGGCAATTCCATCTTCTGAGGCAACCACTGTTCCATCTGAGGAATCTGGCAAACTTGCAAAATCCAAAGCAAATTTTATTGCATCATGAGAATGGCTTCTACCCATCTGTAAACTTCCTTGTATACACTTTATTTTATGATTCTTTTGAAATGGAAAAGCTAACTTCATTTTTGCCAATAATGGAGTTTTCTCGCACTTAAATCTTGCCCCTTGTTTCAAGTCTTGATCTCTAGGAATGCTAGGAATATATCCTTGTGGACATGATATGTAAATGGCATCATTTGCTGAAGCGACTAAGCTCACTGTAATAAACATCAAATGCAAAGCTATTAAATATGCTGGTTTTTTCATAGTATTTTTTAAGTTTTATTTACGTTATATCCCTAGTAGACAACTACATGTTATTACTTACAACTTTTAAGTTGCTCAATATCTGCTCCTACTATGAGCTTGATATTTCTAGTAATTTTATCATAATCCCAATTCCACCATTTTATTTGTACTAACTCATTAATTATATCATCGGAGAATCTTTTTTTAATAATTCTACTAGGATTACCTGCAACGATAGAGTAAGGTGGTACATCCTTAGTAACCACTGCATATGCTCCAATAATTGCTCCGTCTCCTATTGTGACTCCCGGCATAATGACTGCATTAGTACCAAACCACACATCATTACCAACTATTGTACTCCTTCCTTTATTAAGAGTTGGTATATAATTATTCCAACCTTCGAAAATAAAAAATGGATAAGTAGAAAAACCATCAATTGGGTGATTGACATCATCCGCAATAAAAGTAGTTCCTCTAGCAATAGTACAAAACTTACCAATAATTAATTTACACTGATAATATCCTACAACGTTATTACATTCAAAATGTTCTGGATATCGGTGATCATGATAATAAGTATAATCACCTACCATTATGTTAGGATTATGAATAAAATGTTTTAAAAATATAATTTCTTTAACATGTTTTGGGTAAATATGTGGATAGTGATTGTTGGAGTGTACCATATGCCTCTTGTTCATTTAGTTAATGTTATCCTTGCTCGACTTAGTGTCATACCTGCGTAAGCAGGGGTCTTAGATTCCGCACCGAAACGAAAATGACAATTTATTGCTTCGTCGTCCTCATGGTTTCATCGCAATAACGTTTGTCTTTACTTTCATAGAAAATTTTGTTTTTGCCGCAATCAACCAATCTTGAAATTCTTCTTTGCTTACTACTTCAATGGCAATAGGCATAAAGCCGTGATTAACACCACAAAGCTCTGAACACTGACCATAATACACACCTTTTTTACTAATTTTAGTCCAGGTTTCGTTAACTCTGCCAGGCACAGCATCGAGCTTTATACCTAATGCTGGTACTGCAAAACTATGTATAACATCCCCTGCAGTAATTAAAAATTTTACGGTAGTATTTTCTGGTATAATAATACGATTATCAACTTCTAATAATCTTTTTTGACCAGGTTTTAAGTTTTCATCAGTAATTAAACAACTATCAAATTCAAGATTATTATGATCAGGGTAGATATAGTGCCAATACCACTGATATCCTACAACTTTAACCGTCATGTCTATTTCAGGAATATCTTCTGCAATACGTGCAACACGAAATGATGGTACAGCAATAATAATTAAAATAACTATAGGAATTATCGTCCAAATAATTTCAACCAATATATTATCAGAAAATTTTGCTGGAATAGGATTGGCTTTGGCATTAAATCTGATGCAAACATAAATTAATAAAATAATAATAAAAGCAACTATTCCTCCTGATATGAGCAGTAGGAAATTATGAAACTCCTGAAGCTCTTCCATAAGATGAGTGGCTGGAGTCTGTAACAGCATTTGCCATGCCTGAGGTTCTGATGCTAGGCAATCGTGAGCAAATAAGAGATATAAAATTAGACTTGCTACATAAGTCAATCTAGTTGATGATTTTGTCGTCGAAACTCGCCTCCGCTCCTCATGTACGTTTATGTACACTGCGGTACTCGGCTTCGTTTCTCCTAAAAATCCTTCAACTATTTTTGACTTATGCAGCAAGTCTATTATAAATTTTTTCATAAATAGTACTTAGTGGACTCAATTCTATATGTTATAGTTAGACAATATAAGACGATATACAGTTTTATTAAAGTAAAAAATAAAGTATGGTGAAAAAACTTGAGGAATTTACTATTGACTTTAAATTGCCTTCTGATACATTCGGCTTACTCAATAATGATTTAAGATTACAACATGGCAGGTCATTCAAAATTTAAAAATATCCAGCATCGAAAAGGTGCACAAGATAAAAAAAGGGCAAAAATTTTTACTAAGTTAGTTAGAGAAATTATTACTGCTGCTAAATTAGGGGCTGATATAAGTAATAATCCACGGTTGCGGAGTAGCATAGCTGCCGCTCGGAGTCAAAATTTACCAAAAGATCGAATAGATAAGGCAATAAGTGCGGCAAGTGATTCGAATAACAACGAAAATTATACCGAAATTAGATATGAGGGCTTTGCTCCCGGTGGAATTGCAATAATAATAGAGGCTTTAACTGATAATAAAAATCGTACGGCTGCAGAAATTAGGGCGGCTTTTAGCAAATTTGGTGGCAATTTAGGTGAAACGGGTAGTGTCAGCTATATGTTTGATCATCTCGGAGTAATACAATATCCAGCAAATTTAGCCACAGCAGAAGCTATGTTTGAAAGTAGCCTAGAGGCTGGAGCAAAAGATATGATTTCTGAAGAAGATACATATTTAATCTATACAGATATTGAGAACTTTGTGCAAGTTCTTGAATTTCTGACCAGTAAATATGGACATCCTGAAGAATCTTACATAGGTTGGGTTCCTAAAAATACCATAATTATAGAAGAGAATGATAAAGCCGAGAAGTTGTTAAAATTAGTAGATATTTTAGAAGAAAGTGATGATGTGCAAAAAGTTTTTGGTAATTATGAATTATCTGATGCAATTTATGAAACTATGAAGGACGTTTAATATGGATTGCCAAGTTATTGTTCTAGCTGCAGGTAATGGTAGAAGAATGGAATCTACCTTACCAAAAGTAATGCATAAAGTTGGTGGTAAATCGATGCTTGATAGGGTAATAACCAATGCCCAACAAGTTAGCAATGAAGTTATCTTAGTCCACTCCTGGCAATTAGAAAAACATATTGCTTGTTATAAAGATAGTTGTAAACTTGTTTTACAACCAGAACCCCTTGGTACTGCTCATGCGGTATATAGTGCTTTGGACTTAATTGATGACAATAAAATTGTAGCCGTACTTTATGGAGATAATCCTTTAATTACGCCAGAGATTATTAATGATTTACTAAAACATCTAGTTTCGACAAATTCTGCCATAACAACCTTGTGCTTTGAGCGAGATAATCCTGGGCAATATGGGCGAATAGTTACTGATAAACTAGGAAATTTTTTGAAAATTGTTGAATTTAAACAAGCAACGAGTGAAGAACTAGCTATAACAACTTGTAATTCTGGTATTATGGCTTTTGCCAATGGTGTGTTAAAAAAATATTTACCTACTATTTTTTTTAAGAATCCTGATAAATCAAAAGAGTTGTATTTAACGGAACTGGTAAAAATCGTTAAGGATAATGGCGAAAAAGTATCGTATTTGCTATCCGCCAACCACGACATAGTGGTCGGAGTAAATACTAAACAAGAGCTAGAAGAAGCTAATAGAACTATTGCTAAGTTAGCAGGGATATAGTGAATTAACTTGAATTGGCAACGTTATAAATCCGATTAGTATTTAGCTTCAGCGTCATTGCGAGGAGCCACTTTAGTGGGCGACGAAGCAATCCAAAAAAACGATTAAAATGGATTGCTTCGGAGGCTTACGCCTCCTCGCAATGACGATTGGTATTAAATTAATAACTTAATTAAGAGCTTAACAAAATGACTAAAAATGAAATATTATCCTATCCGGAAGTAAAAAGTTTGGACAGCCAATGTAAAAAACTTGTGGTATTGTTACATGGGCTTGGTTCAGATGGAAATGATTTAATAGGATTGGCTCCCTTGATGTCTAGGGAATTCCCCGATTGTCACTTTATTGCCCCACATGGCGTTGAAAAATTTGATAGTGCACCTTATGGTCGACAATGGTTTAGTTTAAATAACCGTAACCCTGATTATGTTAGGGAATTAGTTGCTAAAAATACTGGCTTAGTTACTGACATAATCCAAAAGAAACAAGCAGAATTAAATTTAACTAATAAAGATACTATCTTAATTGGCTTTTCGCAAGGTACCATGATGGGGTTATATTTGAATTTTATACAAAAAGAACCTTTTGATTCTATGGTAGGGTTTTCTGGCAGATTAATTGCCCCACAAGAATGTATCAATAAAACTACACCAGTTTGCGTGATACATGGCGAATTAGACGATGTGGTTGATGTAAGTAGTATGGATGAAACAGTAGAATATCTAGAGAAATATGATATTCCTTATAGTAAATACAAAATACCAAATCTTACACATTCTATTGATGATAGGGGAATACAGTTTGCCATTAAGTTTATCAAAATAGGTTATTACATAGACTGAGATCATTTGAAACATGCAAGCTAAAATGTTCTGGACTTTGTGATTAAGAATTATAAAGCGGAAAATGTTGTTTTTGTGTATGCACGGTTATTTTTTATGACTTTTAAACTGCCCATTAAATAGTAGGTTAAATTAATGAATATCTTTACTAAAAAATTATCTGAAACAGATAATGCAATATATCAAATTATCGATGGTGAAAAAAAACGTCAGCATGATTTTATTGAATTGATTGCTTCTGAGAATTTTGTAAGCCCGGCAGTATTAGAAGCTCAAGGCTCGATTTTGACCAATAAATATGCTGAAGGATACCCGGGAAAACGTTATTATAACGGGTGTAGTGAGGTTGATAAGGCTGAGCTTTTGGCTATAGAGCGGGTAAAAACACTATTTAATTGTAAATATGCTAACGTTCAGCCTCATTCCGGATCTCAGGCTAATCAGGCAGTATTTTTAACTCTATTAAAACCACATGACACCATACTTGGTATGTCGCTAGATACAGGGGGGCATTTGACACATGGTGCTCCACCTAATTTGTCTGGCAAATGGTTTAACTCGGTGTTCTATTCTGTAAATAAGGAGAGTTATCTAATTGATTATGCCCAAATAGAGCAATTGGCAGTTCAGCATAAGCCAAAATTGATTATAGCTGGTTATTCTGCCTATTCGCGTCAATTAGATTTTGCTAAATTTAGGGAAATTGCTGATAGAGTAGGAGCGTATTTACTAGCAGATATTGCTCATATTTCTGGACTGGTTGCGGTAGGTGAACATCCAAGTCCCTTGCCTTATGCTCATATTGTGACTTCCACTACTCATAAAACCCTTCGTGGTCCGCGAGGTGGTCTTATTCTGTCAAATGATGAGGAATTGGGTAAGAAGATAAATCTCGCTTTATTTCCTGGGTTGCAAGGTGGACCATTAATGCATATTATTGCGGCAAAGGCAGTGGCATTCTTGGAAAATTTACAACCAGAATATCATCTTTATATAAAACAGGTTGTTAGTAACGCTAAAGCTCTTGCTAATAGTTTAATGGCAAGAGGCTATGATATTTTAACTAATGGTACTGATAATCATATAGTATTAGTGGACTTACGAAAATATGGTATAACTGGTAAGGTGGCAGCAGATTCGCTTGAAAGAGCCGGTATAACTTGCAATAAAAATGCGATACCGTTTGATGCCACTTCACCATTTATTACTTCTGGTATTAGGCTCGGCACTCCAGCATGCACCACTAGAGGATTCAAAGAACAAGAGTTTATAGAAGTTGGTAATATGATTAGCGATGTATTGGATGGGTTGAAAGATAAAAATGATGGGCAAGATAATAGTGATTGTGAGACAAAAACTTTCCAACAAGTTAAAAGATTAGTAGATGCTTTCCTAGTTTACGTTTAAGCTATAAACCATAAGTTAACAGGCTATAAGAAATTATTGCTATCCGTTATAACGTTTTAAAAAGGTAAAGTTTATGAGGTTTTATACAGGTAGGAATAAATCTAAATCTGATATACAAGCTCCCAATGATAACTCACGTTCTATAGAGTTGCAAGCCATTTCGAGTATAAATAATAATGCAGTTGAGCTAACTAAAAGAACACTATTTTCTTAAGTTGACACCCATAGGTAATGACGTAATTTTTTATATTTTTAATAATTTTTTAAAATCTTCTTGACAGGTTATAGGAAGTTGCTATTGTCCGTTCGTAACGATTTAATTAAAGGAGAATTTATGACAGTTTTTAATAATTATTTGCTAGAAAGAATAAACTCTAATACATCTGAGGGTATTATTAACTTACGGGAGGAGAATATAGGAGATGAGGAAGTTGAAGCTTTAGGAAAAGTTCTTCAGAATAACAATACAGTTTGGTCCATTCAATTACCACGCGAACATGGTAATATTACTGATAAGGGGCTTAAGTTTTTTGTAGAAAAGATTGCTCTTAGAAAAGAGCTGCTTGTTGTCGAGGCTAATAATGGGCCGTGGAATGAAGCATTTAGGTATATTGAGGAGAGCAAAAGGTTATAGGACAAGAAGTCGATAAACTTGCTGATTTCTTACCTATTAATGTGCAAAATGATAAGTCAGCAAGTGATTTAACTGATTCATCTAAATCTACAACATCACTAGCTTTAGAAGAAGACAATGTAGTAGAAGAAGTTCCAGTGGTAGAAGAGCTAGTAAAAGCAGCTCCAGTGGTAGAGCTAGTAGATAAAGCGGAAGAAGCAAAAGAGGGGTTAGTAGAGCTAGAATTGACTAAATCGGTAGAATCGCTGCTATCAGATGATTCTGTAGATGATTCTGTAAATAATTCTGTAAATGTAGTACTAGAAAGTTTTTATACAAGTTACCAAGAAAATCCTGCTACTATTTCACCTAATGATATAAAAAGTGTAAAAATAAAACCAACATCGTTCTTCGCAAAGATATCTAATGCTTTTACAACTATGAAGGATACATTGACTTCATTATTTAATCATAATACTACTAAGGACTACTATTCTTCAAAGTTCTATGTTACAAAAGAGGATATGTTCCAAGAAGATACTGATGCTTTAGGGTGTGTGGATGATATGAGTAACGACTAGAATTTAAGTAAGTAGTAATGTATAGCTAACCCGTTAGTATTTCATAAGCGTCAGTTTAAGAAAACAATAATTGGGAAGCCGTCATTGCGAGGAGACCGTAAAGTCGACGAAGCAATCCAGAAAAGCTATTAGAAATAGATTGCCACGCCACCTACGGTGGCTCGCAATGACGATTTTCTACTTTATTTTCTTAAACTGACGCTTATGCTTCAGTGCGGGATATAGATTCCCGCCTACGCGGGAATGACAATTTACAATCCGTTACAATAGTTTTAAAACAGGTAAAGTTTATGAAGCGGAAGATATTTAAGAGTAAATCTAACTCTAATATACAAGCTCTCAATAAGAACCAACATTACATTGAATCGCAAGACCTTCCAAGTAAAAAAGTATCTTTTAAATATCCACTTGTAACTGAAATAATTAACTATGAAGAAAAAACAGATGAAGAAGATGATGAGGTAGTAGTACAAGCAAAACCAATCGGATGGCGTACAAAAGTTTGGGACTCCTTGAAAGATATTTTTACTCGAACTAATCATAATGATGGTTATTCTGCTAACCATGATGAAGTTAATTCTTACCCCAATACAGTTAATCTTGATGTCAGCGACACTGTTAATTTAACATGAGCTGAAAGTACTATGATATAGCTAGACCATTAGTATTTCATAAGCGTTAGTTTAAGAAAACAATAATTGGGAAACCGTCATTGCGAGGAGACCGTAAAGTCGACGAAGCAATCCAGAGAAGTGATTATAGTCAATTGATGGGAAGTTGGTGACGTCGTCACTCGCCTATTACTTATAGGCGTCGCTCCATCGTTCCTGCTACCCAATTCCCCTGAATTGACTATAGAGATAGATTGCCACGCCACCTATGGTGGCTCGCAATGACAGATAACGTCATTGCGAGAAGGCGTTAGCCGACGAAGCAATCCATTTCTAATTTTTTTGGATTCTTGCCATAATCTTTTCGGAAATATTTGATGGAGTAAGACCGAAATATGAGTATAAATCATTAGAGGGAGCAGAGAGTCCAAATTGTTCCATTCCGAAGAACATCCCGTTCTCTCCGATGATTCGATGCCAGCCAAAGCTACTTGCAGCTTCTATAGCAACTTTTAATTTGGCATTGGATAGGATATTTTGGATATAGCTAGGCTGCTGTTTAAAAAACAACTCAAAACATAACATTGAAATCACATTGGTACTAAAGCCATTTTTGCTTAGTATATCTTTTACCTCTAATGCTATTGACAATTCAGAACCGGTGGCGAAGATAGCAACATCTACTGTTTCTTGATTATTCCCTGACAGTATATACCCACCTTTAGAACATAAATTTTGCGAAATATTTCGGCTATAGTCAATTGAGGAGAAGTTGGTGACGTCGTCACCCGTCGCTCGCCTATTACTTATAGGCGTCGCTCCATCGCTCCTAGCACCAAATCCTCCTGAATTAACTATAACTATTTGAGATACTGACTGTCTGGTTAAAGCAAGAACAGAAGGGCCATCTTTATTAGCTAAAGCAATTCGCCAAGATTCAACTGTTTCAAGATAGTCTGCCGGGCGTAATACCATCATATTTGGTAAGCTTCGAAAGGATGCTAGATGCTCTATTGGTTGGTGAGTAGAGCCATCTTCTCCTACCCCAATTGAATCATGGGTCATGATGTAGATCACTTGCTGCTGCATAATAGAAGAAAGCCGCATAGTTGGCTTCATATAATCAGAAAATACTAGAAAAGTAGCCCCTACGGGTAAGAAGCCTGATAATGCGAGTCCGTTCATGATAGCCCCCATAACATTTTCACGAACCCCATAATGGATGTAATTGCCAGTAAAATCATCTTTATTAATTATGTTACTAGCAGTATTTTTGATATTGTTGGATAATGATAAATCAGCTGCGCCAAAAATAATTTTATCTGATAGTTTGGTTAGATATTCTATAACTCTACCAGATGAACAACGGGTTGCTTCAGCTTTTTCTGGAATAGGGATATTATCAAGAAAAGAGCAATCTATATCAGCTTTATTGCAATAGGCTTTTTGCTCTGGAGTTATATCAGCAAACTTCTCTTGCCAATTAGTATAACTCGCTTGATTTCTTAACCAAGCTGTACCCCATATCTCTTGTAATTCCTTTGGTATAGTAAACGCCTGATCATTAAAACCTAAATTTTCTTTAAGAAGTTTAACCTCATCTTTACCAAGCGGGCAGCCATGGGCGGCATTTGAATTCACCTTGTTAATAGAGCCTTTGCCAATTAAAGTACGGCAGGCAATCAAGCATGGTTTATCAGAATTTTGTGCCTTAATTAGGCTGGCATTAATTTGCTCAAAATCATGCCCATCAATAGATTCGGTATTCCAGCCCATGGCGGCAAATTTCAGCAGATGGTTTTCAGATACAGTAAGGTTGGTAGAACCATCGATGGAAATTTTATTATCATCAAATAAAACTATTAAGTTATTTAGGCATAAATGCCCAGCTAAAGAAGCAGCTTCATAGCTTATACCTTCCATTAGGCATCCATCTCCAATTATACAATAAATTTTGTGTGCACTAAGCTCTTTGCCCAATTTTTGTTGATATTTTTTTTGGGCAATCGCCATCCCAACTGAAGTACCAAACCCCTGCCCTAAAGGTCCTGTAGTAGCCTCAATAGCTTCATATGCCCCATATTCTGGATGTCCAGGAGTTTTTGAATGTAATTTTCGAAATTGTTTTAAATCTTCTAGATGAAAATTTTTATAATTTGTTAAATAATAAAAACTATACAGCAACATAGAACCGTGTCCAGCTGATAGAACCAGGCGATCACGGTCAAACCAAGTTGGATCATTAGGATTGAATTTTAGAAAATTAAATACTAACATGGTCATGACATCTGCCATACCAAGAACCATACCTGGATGCCCTGATTGAGCATATTCTATACTATCACTTGCTAAAACTCTAATACAGTTACTTAATTTAGAATATTTTTCTGAATATTTGGGGATTTTATTAAACTTCATTATAATAAATATTAATTTTGTGTTAAAAGATATTGATATAGATAACCAGATTAACATTACGTGTCATTGCGACGAGGCGTGAGCCGACGAAACATCCAATAAGTGTGGATTGCCGCGACCACTATGTGGTCTCGCAATGACGTTAGGGGTTAATTATAAAAATTTTTTATGAATCTACATCAAAATAGATATTATGACAACAAAACTATTACCCTTTTTTTCATGGTTTAGCACGTTATTGCATCAATTGTGGTTATCAATTAGTTCAGTAAATTTCTACCAAGATGTTTATAAATCATATAAAGGATATGGGATTAAGTATATATTTGCTGTGTCTTTTATATCATCATTGATCTATTGTATTGTTATATTTAATTACTTGTTAGTCCTCACCGATTACTTTACTGAGAATCGTTTAACAAAAGGCACAATAACTATCGAATATATATTTAAACAATTACCGGAAATCTATTATGATGGTAGTAAAATTTCAGTTGATCAGGATGAACCTATATATTTATTCGATGAGAATGGCAATAAGCTTGCGGCTATAGACTCAAAAAATCAATTATCTTATGGTGAAAAACTTAAAGTTCCCGTCCTATTTAGTAGTAACAATATAACCCTTACTACAGTAGAAATAACCGATAAAAAAAAGAGTGTGTTTAATATTGGATATGCTAAATTATTTACTCCTGATCAAAAAATCCTCACTGAAGAAGTCATTAAAAAGCATTTTGCCAAAATCCTAACACAAGCACCGAAGATATTTATTTATATTTTAATGCCTATAATAATAGCCTTTCGTTTTATAACAATTTTATTTGAAAAAAGCTTTATTATCATCTTAGTATATTTGTTAACTAACTATTTTGGTCCTAAGTCCTCTTGGCAAACCTGTATTAGAATAACCTTATTTTCAAGTGGCATAGCAATTTTATTACAACCTATGATGGTTATATTTTTGCCAGAATTTAGTAGTATTATATTTTTTATACAGATGTTCACCAGTTTGTTAGTGCTTTTAGCAATGTTGCAAATACGAAATAAATAGGAATAAACCCCCTGCTTACGCAGGGGTGACAAGCATTGTCCTATATTTTATTAAAATCTGCAAAAAAACTTGATTATCGAGTATAAGTAATAGGCGAGCATTGAGTGACGACGTCACCAACTTCTCATTAATTGACTATAATCTTTCCTCTATCCTATCTGTCGTAATTTCCTTTAAATTTATGCCTTAAAGTTGGGAAATTTATTACTTAGAACATATTAGATTTTTCTGAGTATTACTGATATTGTTATAACCCAAAATTTATTATTTTCAATTTTTCATATTTTTTTGCCATTATTAAGCAAATTATCAATCTATTAATATTAAAGTAACGGTAAAAAAATTGATAGTATATCAAGACCATAGAGTTCTAACAATAGAACAAAAAAAGCGATTGATTTGTTGTCAATTGGAACATTTTTAGAATATTTTGACTTGATGCTTTATGTACATATGACAGTATTGTTGAATGAGTTATTTTTTCCACAAAGTGATCCACAAACTGCTAATCTTTTATCGACTCTCACCTTCTGTGCTACTTTTGTTTTTCGACCAATTGGGGCTGTGTTATTTGGTTGGATAGGTGATAAAATAGGTCGTAAAGTTACGATAGTTATTACAACTTTTATGATGGCATTTTCTTGTTTACTGATGTTTATTTTACCTACTTATGCACAGATTGGTATTACTGCTTCGATATTAATTAGCATTTGTCAGATAATGCAAGGTATGTCATCCTTAGGAGAAGCAATAGGGGCTGAATTATATTTAACGGAAATGATCAAACCACCCTTACAATATCCTGTTGTTGGTTTTATTTCAATATTTGCTGATCTAGGGGCAGTATTTGCTTTAGGTGTTGCAGTACTGACTACTTCACATGGCTTTAATTGGCGGTATGCTTTTTTATTTGGATCAGTGATTGCTATGGTGGGAACGATGGCAAGAACACAGCTTAGAGAAACACCAGAATTTGCTGATGCAACCAAAAGATTGATAAATAACCTGAAACTTTTTGGTTTAAAGAAAAAGGATATTATTGGAAAAGAAGGTAGTGCCAATTGGCAGATGTTAAATGAGAAAGTTAATGTCAAAACTATATTAGCTTATTTAGCAATTGAATCGCCTTCTCCAATTATCTTTTATTTGATATATATCTATTGTGGTATCATACTTAAAAACACCTTCAATTATAGTTTTGAGCAAATTATTATCCATAACTTGCTTGTTATAACAGAGCTACTTATCAGCATCCTATATACTTATTTGAGTTATAAGATATATCCCATAGTACCCTACAATTTTTGTAACAATGTAGGGAAGTAGGGATCAAAATCGGTAATTGAGTCATACTCCAAAATTC
>NZ_MWZE01000022.1 GCF_002259525.1 Rickettsia endosymbiont of Culicoides newsteadi
ACAAATTGCAGCTTGAAAAATGCAAAAATGGGAAACAAAATTATTATTTTTTTGTCTTGATTTTTCAGTCCAGTATCAATAGGTAATTGCATAAAATTAATCAAATGGTCTAACAATAACCATAATAACCGCTATGATCATCAATAATGCCGGCACTTCATTGACAATACGATAAAATTTCTCGGAATGATTATTTTTTCCATCAACAAAATTCTTTCGCCATCTAGATAATAAACCGTGAAAAATAGTTATGCCTAAAACTGCTGTCATTTTTATATAAAACCATGTTCCTAAAGCTACTAACCCATATATATAACTATTGATTATACCTAAAGTATAGGTACTTATCATAGCAGGATTCATAATTATTCTGAGTAACTTACTTTCCATTAACTGAAATGTTTTATCAGATTCACTCCCTACCGCCACTCTAGAATGATATACATATAATCTTGGCAAGTATAATAAACCCACCATCCAAGAAATTGCCGATATAAGATGGAATGCTTTAAACCATAAATAATAACTAGCCATTAATATTATCTCCTGTTACTTAATTTTTAAATGAAATAATGGTATGGACCTACCCTATATACAGAATGAGAAGCATATGCTAATCTTCTAGGATAGGAAATGAATCCTAAACAACAATAAGGAGACCCATATGGAAGTTACCACAATTGGTATAGATATTGCAAAAGAATTTTTCAAATTCACGGTGTAGATAAAAATGGTAAGACAATATTAAAGAAAAAATTAATGAGAGAGCAGGTTCTAACTTTTATGGCTAACTTACCAAAGTGTCTAGTAGGCATGGAAGCTTGCGGTGGAGCTAGCTATTGGGCAAGAGAATTAACAAAATTAGGTCATACTGTAAAACTAATAGCTCCACAATTTGTTAAGCCTTATGTTAAAACTAATAAAAATGATCAAGCAGATAGCGAAGCAATATGTGAGGCAGTAGCGAGACCTAATATGAGGTTTGTGCCTATCAAAACTGTAGAGCAACAAGATATTTTATTTATTCATAGGGTAAGGCAACGATTGGTAAAAATTTATTATTCCTCAAATTTAATGTTAAAAAAAGATTTAGTATCTCACCCTACGCATAACCCAGGGCAATTTAAAAATTCCGGGAAAGTACAAAACGTCATTGCGATACCACTACATGGTCGAAGCAATCCACATTCATTAGATTGCTTCGTCGCTACTAAAGTAGCTTCTCGCAATGACGCCAAGCTATTTTTTTATATGGCTTTTAAATGCCATGCGTAAGGTGAGTAAAGTAATTCTATATTTGGCTCTTTTTGGCTCAAAATATAATTAATTAGTTATCGCAAACAGCCTTCTAGACCGCTTCTGTTTACAGTTTTTATCCGTATCTGACGACGTCAAATATTGCGAGGGCATAATATCAAATATAATTAATATCGCAACTATTATTTTTATAAAAAATCTAATATCTCAAAACTACATAAGGTAATTATTTTCCCATCCTCAAGCTGAATTCTTATACCTCCATTTTCATCTATATCTTTAAAAATCCCTGAGATTTTTGTGTTTCCATCATTTACACTAACCATCTCGCCCAACTTATAAGCATTTCTAAGCCAATATTGTCTTATTTTACTAAATCCCTGTTCTTTCCATCTACTAAAATATTTTTCAAAATTAATCATCAAGATATCTAATAAATATTCTGTATCTTTTACTTCTATATTCTCATCAGATAAATTGGTTGCCAGTTGCTCAATATTTAAAGGATTTTCCTTGATGTTAATGCCAACACTTATAATAAGATAATTATTAGACCTCTTTCTAAACTCTACTTCTGCTGGTAATTTGGACAATGATGCGGTACTCGAATCCTCACGTACATTAGAGTACGCTGCGGTTCTGCGTTCCGCGTCTCCTTCAAATTCCTCAGCATAAGCGAGTTTAGAAAGAGGTCTATTGTTATTTATACTAATAGATTCAAGCAATACACCAGATACTTTCTTGCCATTTATCAAAATATCATTTGGCCATTTTAATTTGATAGAATTTCCTGAGCTAGCGGTTAAAGAATTAATAGTTTTATAAACAACAATAGCCATAACAAAAGATAATTGCGGAAGATAACTAAGATTAATTTGATGCTTTAATAATATACTAACATGCAAATTCCCTAGATTAGAATGCCAAATTTTGTTATTTCTTCCACGCGATTTTGTTTGATTTTTTGCTAATATTACATAACTACCATCAGAACAGCTCTTAGCCATCCTAATAGCTTCGCAGCTAGTACTATCTATTGTATCAAAAACTAGTAGCTTATATTTTTTTTGCCAAGACATAACTCCTCATCAAATTACTTTATAAAAAGAGAAAAAATTAACAAAAATCCTATAATAAAACAATTTATAAACTTTAAGCTTTGATGGGTTGGTACTAAATCTAGCTGCAAACTTTTATTTGCCTCAAAAAAGTACATAGACCTAACTATTTTGAGGTAATAATAAGCTGCTATAATACTGGTACCAATAGCTATAAATGCTAGAGTAAATTGTTCCTCTACAATAGCCTGATAAAAAATGAAATATTTACCAAAAAATCCTGCCAGTGGGGGAATACCAATCATCGAGAACATGATAATGGTAATCCCAGCAGCCAAAGCCTTACGACTATTCGCCAGACCCTTAATATCATCAAAATTTGCCGTATCAGCTTTTCCCCCCAGCAGAGCAATTAAACAGGCAAAAAAGCCTAAAACGGAAGCAGCATAAATAAATATATATATTAATGCTGCATTATTACCTTGCTCACTATGCAAAGCAACTCCCAGCAAAACATAACCAATATTTAGAATAGTGCTGTATCCCATTAGCCTTTTGAGAGAGTTTTGTTTAATAGCCCCACCTGCCCCAATCAACATTGACAAAATTGCTGTTATTTTTATTAAATCAACTGAAATTTGTTTATAATCACCAACTACCATCGTCATTATATTTAATAACACCACTACATTGCCAAATTTTGTAGCAGCAGCAAAATAGGTAACTGAAGGAATTGGTGATCCTTCATATACATCTGGCGTCCAAGCATGCAAAGGAGCACTAGATAATTTAAAGAAAATACCACTTAAAAAAAGTACTAAGCCACTTACTAACCCAATATTTGGCTGCGGTGATTGATTTAATTTTTGTAGAATATTACTATAATCTAAACTACCACCAAATCCATAAATAAAGGATATCCCAAACAAGGTCAGACAACTAATCAAACTACCTAGAATAAAGTATTTTAACGCTCCTTCTGATGATTTAATATTATACAAACTAAAGCCAGCTAGTACATATGCTGCTAGTGCTTGCAATTCCATAGCCACAAATAATAGTAGGAAATTACGAGCCGATATAGTAATAAAAATACCAACGGTCGAAAGTAACGCCAAGGTTATGAACTCTGGCTTAAATTTTTCATTATAGTCAATTGATGAGAAGTTGGGGACGTTGTTGTTTGTCGCTTGCCTATTACTTATAGGCGTCGTTCCATCGCTCCTAGCCCCAAATTCTCCTGAATTGACTATAGTGACTTTACAATAACCATAATAAATTATTATTGTCATTATTGAAAAAAGCAAAGCAAAGACTTTACAAACACCAGTAAAACTATTAATGGCAAAGGAATCATTAAAAGCTACCGCTCTACTCTGCACCAAAGTAATAGAAAATACAATCGATAATAATATTGTAATATTAGTGATGATTCTAGTTTTGTTACTAAAAAATACAGCCGATAGTTGACTAAACAAAGCCAGTAAGGTCAGCATTATCTCAGGCAAAATAATTATAAATTGTTCTAAAATTGGGTTTATCATATTTCAGGTTCTTAGATTAATATAGTTAATATATACTATAAGATTGCTAGCACTAAGTAGAATAATAAAAAAATATATTAATTTTACATAAATTATGTAATTTAATATTACTCCGTCATTGCGAGCCACCGTAGGTGGCGTGGCAATCCACTTCTAACCACTTTTCTGGATTGCTTCGTGACCTTACGGTCTCCTCGCAATGACGGTTTTTCAACTACTGTTTTCTTAAACTAACGCCTATGCACTCCTGCTACCCAATTCTCATCAATTGACTATAGCGGAGTAATGCTAAATATATTTATCAAGTACCATAGTCATAATTTTTTTAGCTATAGGAGCTGCCACCCTGCCTCCACCTCCGCCATGATCGACAAAGACCAGAATAGAGTAACGAGGTTGTTGATAGGGAGCGAACCCGGCAAATATAGCATGGTTACGCCTTTGCCAAACAACTGATTTACTGCTTAAATCATCATCTATATTAGCTTTTGCTTGCACTTGTGCGGTACCTGTTTTACCAGCTAATTGATGTCCTTCTGCTAAAATCCTACTATAATAGGAAGTTCCTCCTTCAGTATTAACTGCTTTATACATGCCTTCTTTTAAAATATCTAAGTATTTTTGATTGATGTTAACCTGATCAAATACCGATATATCTTTAGCAATTCTAGGATTATACAATTTCCCATTATTAGCAATTGCTGTTACAAACCTAGCTAACTGGATTGGAGTAGCTGATAAAAATCCCTGCCCTATCGATAAGTTAAGAGTATCACCAATTGTCCATTTAGAGTTAAATTTTTTCATTTTCCATTCTTCTGAAGGAAGGAAACCTGAGGCTTCTCCAATCAAATCAATACCAGTTTTTGTACCGAAACCAAAATTTCTTGCCATATCTAATATTTTTTTATGACCTGTTAAGCGAGCTATTTCATACATATAAGAGTTACAAGAATGCTTAATGGAATTATACATATCCACTGTGCCATGACCATGACGACTCCAGCACCGAAAGCTATTAGTACCTAATACCGAATCCCCAGTACAATTAACCGTTTTATCCGGTTTAATTCCACTCTCTAAACCAGCTAAAATTGTAATAATTTTGAAAATAGAACCAGGTGGATAAGTACTTTGTATGGTTTTATTAATTAACGGCTTATAAGGATCATTAATTAAACTTTGCCAATAATCTTGAGACAATTTTACAAAATTATTGGCTTCAAATACCGGCGACATAGCCAGCACTAAAACATTACCGTTATTTGTATCAATAACTATCGCCGAACAGCCTTGTTTAGTTAAATAAGGCTGCACTCTTTGTTGTAACTCTGCGTCAATATTTAGATGTAAGTCCTCTCCTTGTTGACTTGGAAGATTGGTAATTTCTCTGACTTGTTTGCCTAAAGCATTCACTTCTATCTGCTTATAACCAAATTTCCCACGTAACTTTTCTTCATAATATTTTTCTACACCAGATTTACCAATATTAAAATCCCCTAAATTATTGATTTCTAGCTCTTGTTTCTCTTGCTCATTAATCTGTCCAGTGTAACCTATTACATGACAAGCAGCTTCTGAAAAATGGTAAAATCTTACATAACCGACATCTACAAAAATAGAAGTTAAATTTAACTTTTGTTCCTCAATGAGTGACATTTGTTGCCAGCTAAGATTATCTAATATCAGTAAAGGAAAACGTTTATTGGCTTTTTTTATTTTTTGATTAATGTAATTTTGTTTTTCTTCAGTTAGTTGCAAGATATTTGCTACTAGAATTAATTCCTGTTTGTAATTAGTAGCCTCATGCATATCCAGTAATAACCTAAAACAAGTTTGGTTGGTAGCTAGAACATTACCGTTAACATCATAAATTTGTCCCCTGAATGGCGGAACTAGAATAAAACTTATACGATTTTTATCAGATAAAGTACGATATTTATCACTTTCAAATAACTGCATGTAAAACATTTTTCCAGCCAATAATGAAAATAATGTCAGTTTTCCTGAACCTATCAGAAAAGACCGTCTTGATATTAACTGGTTATGTAATATTTTATTATTTAGCATATTTTTTTGATAGCGATTCCTATTATGTTTTTGTAGTACTAGATACCAAACGTCATTGCGAGACCATGTAATGGTCGAAGCAATCCATTTCTAATACTTTTCTGAATTGCTTTGTCGCTACTAAAGTAGCTCTGAGCCATGACGTTTGGGGGTTAAACCTCCTCTCCTTGACGTTTGGGGAACAATGCCTTATCAAGAGGAATTCGTAGCAAATTATAGGAAAATATCGTAGTAAGATAGTGCATTAACATCGTAAGATACCCTTGGGAAGATAGACCTTTAGTTAAAATTAGCAAATATCTAAAATGTAATATAAAAAAATAATATAACCCAAAAATCAGGAAATTTGTTAAATAACTTCTAACTATAAAGAATTTTCCAGCAAATTGTAAAATTATGTGAGCAGTTACAAGAACCAAGGAATTTGTACCAATTGGCATAGAATATAATTGGTCAAAAATTATTCCTACTAAAAATATTAGCCAAAAACCAATATGATAAAATGTAGCAAAATAGTAAAGTAAACTAACTTCAAAAGCTGGAAAAATAACAGTTTCTGTGTTAATTCTAAAATTTTCTAGTGGAAAAATTACTAATAACAAACAACATTCTAATAATATTATTTTACTAACTATTTGTGATAATGTTTGTGGTAATTTGCTAAAGAATTTCATATTATTTTCAGTTCTTTAATTACTGATTCAATAATAGGCAGTACTAGGTCATACTTTCTTATGAGATCCAATACCAGTCTAGCAGATTCTAGCCCTTCCACTAAGTATAAATTTTGATTTAAAAAATTTCCAACATCTAAATGTTTACCAAGCTCATAACCAAATCTAGTATTTCGTGATTCCTTAGAATAACAAGTTAGCACCAAATCCCCTAATATACCTGGAGCACATAAAATAGAAGCATCTCCAAGCTCTCCATCAATAGCCTCAGATAAAATTCTTATTTCTTGAATTGCTTGAGTTATAAGACCGGCTTTTGCATTTTGTCCGTAACCTTTTGCATCATACCAACCACTCTTTATTGCTATAATATTCTTAACAGCCGATGCCACTTGCATCACTACCATATAGTCAGTTATGGTCAACTTAAATTGTTGAGATGCCAAGCTAATTGCTAGTCGTTTGGCAAGATTAACATCTAAAGAAGCAATGGTTACTGAAGTTAATAAATCTTGAGCAACTTCTTTAGCGAGGTTAGGTCCAGCTATAAAGGCTAAAGGATTAGCTGGTAATATGACTTTTACTTTATCAGATAATAACTCCGTAGGATCTCTGCCAAATCCTTTAGTTGCAACTAATAACGCTACGCTTTCAGATATCCCAGCGTTTTTTAATATCTTCAAAGTTTCCTGAAAAACAAAAGATGGTACCGCAATAATTATTACTTCTTTGTCTAGTAAAGCTGACAAATTATCACAAGGAACTAGATTGGTTGGTAATGTAATATCAGAACCAAGATATTTACTATTAGTTCGATTCTTTAATATTTCCTCGATAATATTATTCTCACGTACCAATATCGACACATCCTCATAGCACCTTGCCACTTGACAGGCTAGTGCAGTTCCCCAGCTACCGCCACCATAGACAGCAATGCTTTTAAATTTTTTCATAGCAATTATTTATATAGTGAATTAACTTAAATTGGCAACGTTATAAATCCGATTAGTATTTAGCCTTAGCGTCATTGCACATAGGTGGCAACCTAAGGAAATATATAGTTGAAAAGACGTCTATTAGCGAGTCCTAGTTAGGTGGCGTGGCAATTGTAAGAATCCTTATATTTATTCTAATTCTTCAATTTGCTCTTTAGTTAACCCAGTAGATTGAGATATTATCTCAATCGATATTCCAGCTTTCTGAAGATTTCTTGCCACTTCGAAATTTCTTCTAGCTTTGCCTCTAGCTTCGCCTCTAGCTTCGCCTCTAGCTTCGCCTCTAGCTTCACCTCTAGCTTCACCTAGCTGGATACCTCTAGCTTCACCTTCTTCGATATATTTTTGTGCAATAGTTCTCATAATAACGCCTTGTTCTTCTTCTGATAAATATTTGGTAGTACTTCCTCCAATTCTGATTGCTTTTCCTCAGGAAGCTTAGCGTCAGTGTACCATAAAAGCGATTTTATGTAAATATAGCCTTTTTCCTTATCTACTAATATCTCTAATTTAAATCTCTGCAGAAATTCTTCCCAAAGCTTTATAATATCTCGTTGATGAATATGCTTGAGCATATATTCTAACATCCCAATATGCTTCTTCTTCATTATTTCATCATCAGACATGCTTTGTAAATCGACCAATTGATAATCTTCTGTCATCACTTTCTTGGCTATAACTGCATCGGTAAATAAACTCCATAAATTCCTAGGAGCAGTATAAACTTCTTTACCATTATAAATCACTAAATTATATACTAATGGTAATTTCTTTCTTCCTTTTTTATGCCTTTCACACAATAATAATGTGTATTTCCATAATCGTAGAGCTATCCAATAATCAACGCCCGACTGAGCCTCAATCAACACATACACAAAAGCCTTACCCTGATTCTTGGTCGCAACTCCGTACACTATATCACTATATTTTTTGTTTAACGATTCCTCTATGTAGCTTTCTTTTTCTACTGTTATCTTTGATAAATCTACTAAACTCTTAAAATCATTCGGCAAATAATATTCCAAAAATTCTTGAGCTGCCACAGGATCAGCCATTATTGTTTTGACTAATGAATCATGCTTTAACTTTTTTGTCATAAAAGAATATTAAATTGATAAAACTACATATATCTCTATCAGATTTTGACTTATGCTAGGTAAGTCTACTATACCAAAATTTCTGAAATCATATAATTATCCTCTACAGCAACTAACCGAGCTTTAATAATTTGCCCAACGTCAAAATTACCTTGCAACTTTACCGGAATAAAATTTTCTGTATGAGCTATGTTATTTTGCTCTACAAGTAATTCCACTTCATGCCCTATATTCCTTTGGAAAAATTGTTGTAATTGCTGCTTCCCTGTTACCCTTAAAATTTCTGCTCTAGCTTTTCTAACAGATTTTGCTACTTGCGGCATTCTGGCAGCTGGAGTTTCCTCACGCTCAGAATACGGGAAAACATGTAAATATTGCAAATCCGCCTCAGAGATAAGTTTTCTTGTATTCTCAAACATTACCTCATTTTCCGTCGGGAAACCAGCTATAATGTCTGCCCCGAATGATACATTTGCTCTTAAGTTACGCAATTTATGACAAAAATCAATAACATTTTGACGATTATGGCGACGTTTCATACGCTTAAGTATCATGTCATCACCAGCTTGTAAACTAATATGAAAATGCGGCATAATTTGTGGAGCATAAGCCATCAAATCAAACAAATCATCATCGATTTCAGCTACATCAATGGAAGATAATCTAAGCCTTTTTAGCTCCGGAACCAACCCTATAATCCTTCTAATCATCTGGGCAAAAGTTGGAGCTCCTGGTAAATCTGGTCCATATGCCGTAACGTCAACCCCGGTAAATACTACTTCATTATACCCATTAGCTACTAATGTCCTTAACTGCTGTACTATCACTCCCATTGGGACTGAGCGACTATTGCCTCTAGCATAAGGTATAATGCAGAAGGTACAACGATGATTACAACCATTCTGTACTTGAATAAAAGCCCGAGATTTGCCATCAAAGCTAGCCACCAGATGATTAGCAGTTTCCGTCACAGACATTATATCATTTACTGCTACTTTTTCGTCAGTAAATTGATAATTGCTAGCAATCAATTTTTCCTCATTACCAAGTACTTTGTCGACCTCAACCATATTAGCAAAAATATCTGGGTTATTTTGAGCAGCACAACCAGTAACAATAATTCTTACCTTAGGGTTATTTTTCTTAGCTTTACGAATTGCTTGACGTGATTGTTTTACAGCTTCCTTAGTGACATAACAAGTATTAAACACCATGACATTTTCTAAACCAGAAAGAGCTAGGTTAGTTCTAATCACTTCACTTTCATAAATATTTAATCGACAACCAAAAGTTACAACCTTTTGAGTTAAGACTTCTTGTGGTTTAGTCATAAAAAACTCTCCACGTACCACTAAAGCAGCAGAACCAAGCATTATGATATTCTCCCCTTGTTTTGACATTTGTAGACTACCTAATTGAAATACCACTTGACAAGGAGAGCTAACAAAGCCAAGCTTTACTGCTGAAGCAAAGCTAGCACATGCCCCACTACCACAAGCAAGAGTTAAACCAACTCCTCTTTCCCAAACCGATAAATAAATTTTATTATCCTTGATTGAAGCAAAATTAACGTTAACCCCATCAGTAAACAACTCTTTTGCTTGTAATTTCTCTCCAATTATTTCTTTATCTTTAGTAGCTAAATCACTAAAAATAATAAAATGTGGATTGCCAATATCAGCACAAATAACTTCCTTGATATCAATCATATAACGTTCCATAATTGGCCAAATCTTTTCGGCTGAAGGCATCCAATCTTCCTCAAAACTAACTATCCCAGTATTTACCTCGATCTCGTTGTCACTTAATATCTTACAAGACAATTCTTTTCCGTATATTCTTAAAGTAACTTCTGTTATACCGAAATCAAGATATAATAATTTGGTAAGACATCTTGAAGCATTCCCACATAATTTGGCACTTGAGCCATTCTGGTTATATACAGCCATTTCATAGTAATTAGCTTTTTGATCGTAAATAATAAACTGATCACAACCAATACCAGTACGACGATTGGAGATATTTAGCGATAATTGCTGTAAATCACAATTTATAGGTAAATCACGCTGATTGATAATCACGAAATCATTACCTAATCCATGCATTTTAGCAAAATTGATTTTTTTAAACACGAGAATATCTTTAGATTATACAAAAGTCTATTATACTAAATATATATAAAAATATGTAGTAAATAAATAGACCTCTTGCATAACTGTTGGTAAATGGTTATATTTTTTGTCTGTACTTGATTAGTATTACTGTCATTGCACTCCAATCGTCATTGCGAGGAGACATAGGTCGACGAAGCAATCCACCTTCTAGCGTCATTGCGAGCGAACGTAAGTGAGCGTGGCAATCCATGAAGTGATTAGATTAGAAATGAATTGCTTCGTTGCACCACCAAAGTGGCTCCTCGCAATGACGGTTGGGGTGCATATGCGTCATTGCGAGACCATGTAATGGTCGAAGCAATCCATTTTACAACACCTTTCTGGATTGCTTCGTTGGCTCATGCATCCTCGCAATGACAACGTAATACTAAGCTATACTCTTTAAACTAATAAACAAGTGATAAAATGACCTTTAACTCAAGCAAACTTAACAATGGACTAACTGTTGTTACTTACCATATGCCTAATATAAAATCCGTAGCTATTAATCTCATTGTTAATGTAGGTAGCCGCTATGAACAATATTCAGAAATAGGGATATCTCATTTTCTTGAACATATGGCATTTAAAGGAACAACAACTAGAACTGCTAAGCAAATTGCTGAAGAATTTGACTCTATAGGAGGGCAGTTTAATGCTTACACCGGTCATGAACAGACTGTTTATTACTCAAAAATATTGAGTGAGAATTGTTATACTGCTCTAGAAATATTGGCAGATATCTTGCAAAATTCAGTTTTTTCAGAAGAAGAAATAGCCAAAGAATATCAGGTGATTTTACAAGAAATTGCTTGTGTACAGGATAATCCCGATGAGCTTATTCACGAAAAATTTTACAGTAGTGCTTATGAAAATCAAGCTCTTGGTCGGTCAATTTTAGGAACTTATGACAGTTTAGCAAAATTTGATAAGGAACATTTTAGCAGTTATATTGATAAACATTATAATGCCGGAAATATTTACTTATCAGTGGCAGGAAATGTTGAGCATCAACAAATTGTAGAATTTGCCGAAAAATTATTTTGTTCATTAAAAGATAAACCAAATAATCATTTTGAGAAAGCTAGATACACGGGGGGGCATAGTGTTATTACCAAAGAACTTGAGCAAACTACCTTGGTTCTGGGATTCGAAAGTGTACCCTATTTTAACATACAGCAATTATATCATACTCAAGCTCTGTCACTAATACTTGGTAACGGTATGTCATCAAGATTATTTCAACAAATCAGAGAAAAGCTTGGACTTGCCTACTCAATTGGTAGCTATAATAGCTCACACTATGATAGTGGGATTTTTGGCATATATGTTTCCACTAGTCATGATAAACTGCCATTTCTTGCAGAACAATTAGTCAATGAAATTAACAATATTTCTGTAGAGATCAAAGATTCAGAAATTGATCGGGCTAAAATACAATTAAAAACTAGTATCCATATATCCCAAGAAGATTCATCTTATAAGTCAGAAGAAATTGGTAAGAATTTTGCTGTTTTTGGCAAATATTTACCTATTGAGAACACTATTGAATATATTATGAATATAACAAACCGAGATATCATAAATATTGCTAACAAAATATTTGCTAGCAAACCTACTTTATCTATCATTGGGCCTAATCCACTTGCCATAGATTATCAAAAATTATCTAATGATCTGGCTCTATGAAATCGGTGCTATTAACTAGAAGTTCAGAAGATAATTACGACATTATTCAAGAGTTGCAGCGTAATCATCAATGTAGCTTTAACTATATATGCTGTCCTTTATTGGAATATCAAACTTTGCCATTAGATGGTACCCTTTTATATGATTATCCTAATATCATTATCACTAGTAAATTTGCTGCTAAAATCCTAGCCGGACATCAAGATATCGAAAAGAAGAATATTTGGATAGTCGGTAATTCATCAAAATTAATTCTAGAACAAAATAATTTTATAGTGCAATATGTTGCTAGCAATGTACAAGAGCTGCTAGAAAACATTCCACCAGAAATATATCACCAAACCGTATATTTATCGTCAAATGAAATTACCCAAGATTTACCTCAAGCGATTAAAAGACACATTATCTATCAGGTAAAATATGCAACTAAGCTTCAGCACATAGCAGAAATTGAAAAGGGCATCAATTTTATTCTACTATATTCACAGAACTGCACTAAGACTTTTATTGAATTATTAGTAAAAAATAATTTGCTAGAATCCTTAGCTAATAGTTTAGTTATTACTATAAGTAAAAAAGTAGCAAATATTATTAGCTCTTTTACTAAAAATGTGGTTTATTGTGATAATGGACAACCTCAGCAAATGTTAGAATTATTAATTTATAATGCCCAAAATAATGCAAAAATCAGAAACTAATATAATAAAAGTCCGTAGAAACAACTCTATTATTTTTACAATTATTTTGGTTGTATTATTTGCCATATCGGTAACTTATATGACTTTTTTAAATAATAAAAAGACGGATTCTAAGTTATCTAATAACGCAACAATACAAGAAACAACCATACAAGAAATCTCCCCATCTTCAGATACTACCAATTTAGAGGAGAATGCACCTCAGGAAGATAATGATAATTCTTCTGTAAGTACCCCCCACCAACCAGAACAATCTAAAGCCCCTTCCAATGTTTACAGTAATTATTTACTTAGCATCAATCTTCTGGTAAAGAATTTTCTGCAAGATAAAGATTATACAGAGCAACTTTATCAAATTGAAACTATGGAGTTACCTGCAAAAATAAAAAATATTTTGATAGATATGCACTATTATAATAAAAATTATTTACTTGATAATAATTTAGGTTTAGTAAGGGTATTTCCAAAAACCGATTGCTGGATCAAGCAATTTATCAAAATTGAAGAAAAATCTAGTAGCCTCAAAGATAAAGAAAAGCTGAAATTAAAAATAATAGGAAACCTAGATTATTTTATTAATTTCTTTTATTCAGAAGAACTACAACAAGAAAATTACAACAAGAATTCGTAGAGTAAACTAATGATAAGATTATTGATAATTTGTATTACATTTTTGTTGTTATATTTTAGTTTTTCTATGTTAAATCAACTTGACTCAAGATTAACTTTAAACTTATATGACTATTATATAGAAACAACATTTTTTACTTTCGTTATTTTATATATATTACTTACACTTTCTACTGCTATTTCTTTTAAAATATTATGTTTAATTATTAATCTACCTACTAATTTAAAAGCTCTTTTCTTTGCTAAAAGAGCCAATAACGATAATTACTTACTAATGAAAGCTATGGCAGAATACGTTTCTGGTGAAAAATTAAAATCAGCAGTAACGAGCCAAAAAATATCTTACCGTTTAAGCCAGGAAAATAAGGTGTTTCATACTTTACTTTTAGCAGAATCAGAACTAGATATTTCAGTAAAAATAAAATATTTTCAGGAATTAGAACAATCTAAATATTATATTCCTTTTGTTACCAAAAGACTCGCACAAATACATTATCAGAATAATATGTATGACATAGCTGAGAATTATGCTGTTAGATCGTTTAACCTAAATGAATCTGATAGTGAAACTTTAGAAATTTTACTTAATTGTTATGCCAAACTTGCTCTATGGACAAAATTTGTTTTTGTGGTATCTAAACTTAGCAGAGTTGACGGACAGAAACTAGAGTCGCTTAAAAACAAAATAGCTGATTATTATGTTATAGCTGCTAAAAATATGTTAGAGACTAACCAGACAAAAGAGGCGGTATATTATTTAGAATCAGCTATTAAGCTTATAGCTTCCCATATTGAAGCACTAAATCTTTATCTATCTTTAAACTCCTCTAAATGGAGTAATAAGAATCTTGAGTTATTACAAACTGCCTTCACAGCAAGCCCATCTTTTGAAATTGTAGAATTATATAAGAAATTTTCTACCAATGACTCCTCGGAAATTTATGACGATCTAGCAAATTTAGTCGATCCTAAAAAATATTTAGGATTATTTTTGGCGATAGCTGCTTATTTAGATTTACCAGAAAAGGTTGAAAGTCTTAGAGATGAGCCTGAACTATTATGATCCCCACTATAGTCAATTGATGAGAAGTTGGTGACGTCGTCGCTCAATGCTCGCCTATTACTTATCATAGTACCATACAATTTTTATTCTATAAGTATTAAGCAGCATAAAAACGTCATTGCGAGGAGGCGTGAGCCTACGAAGCAATCCATATAGTCTTGATGTATCTATACTA